>JBDLIA010000075.1 GCA_039715185.1 Gemmatimonadota bacterium | reverse complement strand
CGTTGGAATTCCTTGCCGTAGCGACGGCTACGGCGCGTCGTTCCGCCTTGCCCCGCGGGCGCATCACGCGCCTCGGTGCACACGGGACTTCCGCGCCGGTACACTAGCTTCCGCCCCGCAAACGGTGGCGGGCGTTTGCGTTGCGTGCTCACGGGTACGGTCCTATCTTGGGCTCTGGGATGACCGTGCGGTTGGGAGGGGGCTCTCCGAGTTAGCCATGTCGCTCTTCGGCAAACTGTTTTCCCGCGACGCGGGCGAATCAATCGATTACTACGAGGAGGGCGTCGCCCTGCTCAACGCGGGCCAGCACCACGAGGCCCTGACCTCTCTTCGACTCGCTCTGCGCAACAACCCGGATGACGCTGCTACTCTGCAGCAGATCGCGGTCGCCTATACCCACATCGGCATGAGCGACGAGGCGATCAAGACCTATCGCAACGCGCTTCGCAAGGACCCGTCGGCCGCGGCCGCCCGCTACGGTCTGGCGTTTCTGCTTCTGCACGCTGGGCAGCAGGACCAGGCGGAGGATCTGCTGGAGGCCTTTCTGAACACCCCTCCGGACGGCTCGGATACGCTCCGTCACGTGGAGCACGCCCGGTCCACCCTGGCCCGGATTCGCGGGGGTGACGACGAGGCCGCCGCGGACGCCCCGGAAGCCGAGCCGGAGGCCGGCACCGACGCCGGGGCCGGGACCCCGAGCGAGCCCGCGGTCGGTCAGCAGGAAGCCTGGCCCAGCCCATGAGCCGCGCCGACACCGACGCCGCGGCAGGGGCGTCGGGAGCGGCCACCTCTCCCTTGGACGATTCCTCACCGATCCGCGTCGACGCGCAAGTGGCCGCGGAGTGGCTCGGCCAAGGCATGCGCTTCGTGTCCCAAGCCGCCGCCGCCCCGGCGGTCGTGGTGGACGGTGACGGCGTCGCCGGGCCTTCGCCCATGCAGCTCCTCCTCCACTCGCTGGCTGGCTGCACGGCGTCGGATATCGTGGACATAGCGGCGAAGATGCGGCTCCCCATGAGCCACCTCACGGTGTCGATCACCGCGACCCGGGCTGAGCAGCCGCCCCGCCGCTACACGGCCATCCGTTTCAGCTACCGGGCCCGCGGGATCGATCCGGCGGACGAGGACAAGCTCGGGCGGGCGGTGACTCTGTCGCACGAGAAGTACTGCAGCGCGCTCCATTCACTCCGCGAAGACATCGACGTACGTTTCGACGTTCACATCGATTGATCGCTGCCACGGAGGCGTCTTGAACGCCGGACCCCCGGAGACCGTCGTGCGCGACGGGACGTACGCCGCGACCCCGCTCGACATCCCCGCGGGCACCATTACGCAGCTCTTTCTGGAGGCGTGCGCGGAATGGCCCGCGCGGGATGCTTTCCGCACCAAGGAATCGGGCGCGTGGCGTGGCATGAGCCACGCCGAGCTGCTCGAGCGGGTGCGGGATGTAGCGGCCGGCCTGGAGACGCTCGGCCAGGAGCCGGGAGACCGCCTGGCCATCCTGTCCGAGAATCGACTCGGCTGGGCGCTGGCGGACTACGCCATCATGTGTCGCGGCGCGGTATCGGTGCCCGTGTACGCCACGCTCCCGGCGTCCCAGATCCAGTACCTGTTGGCCGACAGCGGCGTCCGTATCGTGTTCGTGTCGGACGCGGAACAGCGTGACAAGGTGCTCGCCATCCGCGGCGAGTTGCCCTCGGTCGAGAAGCTGATCGCCTTCGACGACGACACGGGCCTTGACGGCGACGACTACGTCATCACGCTGCGCGACCTGATGCGGGCCGGGGCGGATGCGCGCGCGACCGGCCAGGCCGGAGCGGATTTCGAGGAGCTGGCCGCCGCGCCCGAGCCCGACGACCTGCTCACAATTCTCTACACGTCCGGCACGACGGGCACGCCCAAGGGCGTGATGCTGACCCACGGCAACCTCTTCTACGACGTGGAGGCGAGCCTCATCGCGCTGCCGTTGCGCAAAGCCAGGCGCGCTCTCAGCCTCCTGCCGCTGGCGCACATCTTCGAGCGCATGCTGGACTACGCCTTGTTCCGCGCCGGGGTGACCATATCCTACGCCGAGTCGATCTCGGCGGTGCCCCGGAACATGGTGGAGGTGAAGCCCCACATAGTCGCCGCGGTGCCACGGCTTTACGAGAAGATCCACGCTCGCGTGATGGCCACGCCGGGTATCCGCGGCAAGCTCGTCGACTGGGCCGCGGGCGTGGGCGAGCGCTGGGCGGAGGACACTCTCGCCGGCAGGGAGCCTCCGTTGGCGGTGCGGATACGGCACGCCGTGGCCGACCGCCTGGTGTTCTCCAAGGTCAGGGCGGGCGTTGGCGGGGAGCTGGAGTTCTTCATCTCCGGGGGCGCGCCGCTGAGCGCGGACATCGCGCGCTTCTTCCACGCCGCCGGCGTTCTGATCCTGGAGGGGTACGGACTCTCCGAGACGTCGCCCGTAACGAACGTGAACACCCCCGAGAATCGGCGCATCGGCACCGTGGGCAAGCCGATCCCCGGAACAGAAGTGAAGATCGCCGACGACGGGGAAATCCTGATCCGCGGTCCGCAGGTCATGCCGGGATACTACAACCTGCCGGAGGAGACCGAGGCGGCACTCGTGGACGGCTGGTTCCACACGGGCGACATCGGCGAAATCGATGCCGATGGGTTCCTCAAGATCACCGATCGCAAGAAGGAAATCCTGGTAACGGCGGGCGGAAAGAACGTGGCCCCGGCGCCCATCGAGCAGGCGGCGAAGGCCAACAAGTTCGTCCAGGAGGTCGTCATGGTGGGGGATCGGAAGCCCTACACCGTGCTCCTGGTGGTTCCGGACTTCAACGCCCTAGCGCCGTGGGCCGCGGCCAACGGAGTGCGCGTCGACACCGAACGCGCGCTCATCGAGAATGCCACCGTGCAGAGAAAGATGTTCGACGAGGTGTTCGCGTGCTTCGCGCGCCTGGCCCGCTACCAGACCCCCAAGAAGATCGGCCTGCTGGAGCACCCGTTCACGATCGAGTCGGGTGAGTTGACGCCGAAGCAGTCGGTCAAGCGGCGGGTCGTTTTGGAGCGTTACGCCGATACGATCGAGGCGCTTTACGACACCGAGGACGACGTCATCGCCGAGTTCGTGCCGGAGCAAGAGCCCGGAGGCGACTCGGACGACTGAGGGCGGGGAAGGGAGGCAGCGCGTGAGCGACGTGCGCGTGGCGCTCATGTCGGCGCCCGACGAGGAAACAGCCGGGCGCATCGTGCGGATTCTGGTGGAGGAGCGGCTCGCGGCCTGCGGCAACATCGTGGCCGGCTCGCGCTCGATTTATCGATGGCAAGGGGCGGTGGAAGAGGCGGCGGAGGTCCTCGTGGTGCTCAAGACGACACAGAGCGCGGCGCCGACGATGATCAGGCGCGTTGCCGAGATGCACCCTTACGACGTTCCGGAAGTACTGGTCCTGGACGTCTCCACGGGACTCGTATCCTACATGGAGTGGGTGCGCGCGTGCGTGGACGACGGCGAGGGAGAGTGACGCCGCGCCGCGCCCTGGGCGGCGCGATCCTGGTGGTCTGGCTGGGTCTCGTCGGTTGGCAGATCCGCCGCGTGGCCTTCCGCGCCCCGGAAGCCCTGCTGGCGGCCTCGGCGGCCTCGCTCGGGCCCGGTTCCTTCTTCTACACGGTACGCTCCGACGACCAGGCCATCGGCATCGCCAGCTCGCGCCTGGACACGCTGCCGGACGGCTTCATCTACGACGACCTGCTCACACTGGACGTGCCCGCGCTCGACAGCGTCCATCGCGCGACCGTGCGCACCGAGCTGACGCTCGACGAAGCGCTGGGCGTGCGCGGGTTCGCGTTCGACCTGGACTCCGAGATCGGGCGTTTCTCCGCCGCCGGAGAGGCCGGCGAAGACGGCGTCCTGGCCCTGACGATAGACGACGGCTCGGGTGGCGGCCGCGCTCACCGCCTACCCGCCGATGTGCTGCTCCCCTCAGCGCTGACTCTGCGGCTGGCGGCGTCCGGGCGCCTGGAGGTCGGCGCCGAGCTCAGCGCCCGCGTGTTCGACCCGTCGGTGCTGGACACCCGCGACGTGCGGCTGGTGGTCACGGCGCGCGACACCGTACTCGTGCCGGACAGCGTGACGTGGCAGCCGGACTCGGAGACCTGGCGCATCGAGACGTACGACACGGTACCGGCGTGGACCATCGAGCAGGAGTTCGCCGGGGTGCGGGTGCGCAGCCGCGTGGACGCCGAGGGGCGCCTGGTCACGGCCGAGAGTCCGCTGGGGTTCAGCATGCAGCGCACGGCGTTCGAGCTGGCCCGCAGCGCCTGGGAGGACGCCTCCGCGGATCCGACCAATTCCGCCGGCTACGGCTCGATCATCGAGAGCACGGCGATCGCGACGGGCGTGCTCGACGACGCGCGCGCACGTGACGGCCTGGCGGTGCGGCTACTGAACGTGGAGCTGGAGGGATTCGACCTCGCGGGCGGGCGTCAGGCGCTGGCCGGCGACACGCTGCGGGTCACGACTGAGACCCTGGGCGCGGACGCGGGCTGGGCGCTGCCCTGGACCGCCCCGCCGGGGATCCCGCCGGCCGATCTGGCGAGGAGCCTCGCGGCGACGCCGCTCGTACAATCGGACGATCCCCGCATCCAGGAAGCGGCGCGGGCGATCGTGGGCGGCGAGATGGATCCGACGGCGGTCGCGCGGCTCATCAACGAGTGGGTCTACGACGCCCTCGAGAAGAACGTGACCCTCAGCCTGCCCAGCGCGCTGCAGGTGCTGGACGCGCGCGAGGGCGACTGCAACGAGCACACCGTGCTGTACGTCGCCCTGGCGCGCTCTCTGGGCCTGCCGGCGCGCACCGCAGCCGGTCTGGTGCACATGGGCGAGCGCTTCTACTACCACGCCTGGCCGGAGGTCTGGCTGGACGACCGCTGGGTGGCGGTCGACCCCACGCTGGGCCAGTTCCCCGCCGACGCGAGCCACCTGCGCTTCCTGGTGGGCGGGCTGGCCCGGCAGGTCGAGCTGCTGCGCCTCATCGGCCGACTGCGGCTGGAGGTGGTGGCGTGATCGGGCCGCGCGCCTCCGAGGCCGCGATCCGCTTCGAGGGCCTGACCAAGCGCTACGGCGTGTTCACCGCCGTAGACGGCGTCGACCTGGAGGTGGCCCAGGGAGAGTTGTTCGGCTTCCTGGGCCCCAACGGCGCCGGCAAGACCACCAGCATCCGCATGCTCGTCGGGTCGCTCAGGCCCAGCGCCGGGCGCGTGCTCGTGCACGGCAAGGACGTCGTGCTCGAGGCGATGGAGGCCAAGCGCCGCGTCGGCTACATCCCGGACCGGCCCTTCCTGTACGACAAGCTCACCGGCGTCGAGTTTCTGCGCTTCGTCGCGGGCCTGTGGGGGCTCGAGGGCGAGCTGATCGACGCGCGCTCCGCGGAGCTCCTGGATCTGTTCGGGCTCACCCGCTGGGCCGACACCCTGATCGAGAGCTACAGCCACGGGATGCGCCAGAAGCTGCTCATCAGCTCTGCGCTGGTGCACTCGCCCGAGGTCATCGTGGTCGACGAGCCGATGGTCGGGCTGGACCCCAAGGGCGCGCGCCTCATCAAGGACTTGCTGAGAGCGTTCACCGAACAGGGCGGGACCGTTTTCATGTCCACGCACACGCTGGAGGTGGCCGAGGCGCTGTGCGACCGCATCGCCATCCTGGAGGGCGGGCGGGTGCGCGCGGTGGGGACGATGACCGAGCTCAGGGCGGCCTCCTCGGCGGGCGGGGCCGGCCTCGAAGAGGTCTTTCTGCGCCTGACCGGGGGCACGGACGTGGCCGACGTCGTGGGTGCCCTGCGCGAGGCCGGTCAGCCGGCTGCGCCGAGCGCCGGCGGCGAGCGGTGAGCGCCGCCGGCGGGCGCGCCTCGGATGCCGGCCTCGCGCTGCTGCTGGGCCCGCGCTGGCGCGCCCAAACGCAGCGTTTCCGGGGCACGAAGGGAGACGGTCGCGGAGCGGCGTTCGCCGCGGTGGGCGCGGTGTTCTTTCTCGCGGTCTTCTGGGTCGTCCACCGCATGGTCAGCTACTTCCGCGCGACCGAGGGCATCGGCGACGCGTTGGCGGCCAAGCTGCTGGGCCTGGTGCTGCTGGCGTTCCTGGGGATCCTGCTGCTTTCCAACGTCATAGCCGCGCTGTCCACCTTCTTCCTGGCCGACGACCTGGAGCTGATCCAGGCGGCGCCGGTCGACGAGTTCCGCGTCTACCTGGCGAGGTTGATCGAGACGGCTCTGCAGTCGTCGTGGATGGTGGCGTTGATGCTGATCCCCATCCTGGCGTCCTACGCGGTGGCGTACGGCGCCGGGCCGCTGTTCGGGGCGGTGGCGGTCGCGGCGTTGCTCGCCTTGTTCGCCATCCCCGCCGTGCTCGGCGCCGCCGTCACGCTCCTGCTGGTCAACATCTTTCCGGCGCGGCGCGCGCGCGACCTGCTCGCGCTGATCGGGCTGTTCGGCATCGCGGGCGTGGTGGTCGCGCTCCGCGTGGTGCGGCCGGAGCGGCTCGCGAGCCCCGAGGGCTTCGGCAACCTGGTGGCGTTCGTGTCCGCGCTGGAGACCCCCAGCGCGGCGTGGCTGCCGAGCGAATGGGCCGCGACGTCCATCCTCGCGACCGTGGCGGAGCGGCCCGACTGGTTCCCGTTCGCGCTGCTCGTGGGGACCGCAGCCGCCTTGGTGGTGATGGGAGCGTGGCTGCACGGCCGGCTCTACGGCCAAGGCTTCTCGCGGGCGCAGGAGGGGGCGCGCCTGCAGGAGCACGCGTGCGGGGGAGCGGGGTCCGCGTGGGAGAGGACGCTGCTGCGGCCTGCGTCGGCGCCCGTGCGCGCGCTCATGGCCAAGGACGGGCGCACCTTCTTCCGCGACACGACGCAGTGGTCGCAGCTCGCGCTGCTCGTGGTCCTCGTGGTCGTGTACGTATACAACATCCGGGCGCTGCCGCTGTTCACCGGCGAGGCGGTGAGCTTCACGCTCACCAACGCGGTGGCGTTCGTGAACCTGGGGGTGGCGGGGTTCGTGTTGTCGGCGATCGCCGCGCGCTTCCTGTTCCCGGCGGTGAGCCTGGAAGGCCGGCACCTCTGGCTGCTCAAGTCGGCGCCCCTGGACCTGCGCAAGCTGGTCTGGACCAAGTACGTGTCCGGGACCGCGCCGCTGCTGATCCTGGCGGTGGGGCTCACCGTCGTCACCAACCTGATCCTGCGCGTGGGGCCGTTCATGATGACGCTGGGGGTGGCGACCATGATCGCGGTCACCCTGGCTGTGTCCGCTCTCGCGCTGGGGATCGGCGCCACGCACCCCCGCTTCGAGACGGCCAACGCCGCCGAGATCTCCACCGGGTACGGCGGCTTCCTGTTCATGATGCTCGCGGTGGCCTACTTGGCCGCGGTCATCGTCTTGGAGGCGTTCCCGGTCATGGCGTTTTTGCGCGCCGGGGCGCGCGGCGTGGAGGTGGGTGCCAGCCAGACGCTCCCCGTTCTCGCTGGGCTCGGGGGCGCCGCTGCGCTCTCGCTGGCGGTGGGAGTGTACGGGCTGCGCACGGCGGTGCGCGCCATCGGCGAGATCGAGCGCTAGCGCTCGAAACCTCGGCCGCGCAGAGTCGCGGCGCGCCGAGGAGAGCTCGGCGCGCCGATGACCCGCGTCAAGGATCGATGAAGTCAGCCATGACCACGACAAGAATGGCATTGGGCTGCCCCTCGTTCTGAACCTGGATGTCGCGATAACTGCGATCCTGGAAGCCGATGTCGGCCTCGGTCAGGCCCGGCACGTAGATCATCAGGTGGGGCTTCCAATTGCCGGCGAAATTCCCCGAGTGATACAGTTGCTGACCGGAAGACAACATGTAGGACATCGCCGGGCGCTTGGGCGTGGGCAGTTCGCCGGAGGCCAGTTCTTCGGCGATCGTCGCCCGTACTTCGTCACGAGTCCTGCCCTGCAGCCTGAGCTGGAGCTTGCGCTGCTCCATTTGCAGGACCGTCCTGGCTCCCTCCGCGTCGTAGCAGATGGGGGCGAGGTGGCGCTTGCTATCTTCCAGGAACGCGTCTGTCAACGCCGCGTTTCGGCCCACTAGGCAGGCGTTCCCGTTGCTGCCCCGGCGTGCCAGTTCATAGCGACCGCTTTTCACAACCCAGATGTCGGCGTCCGCCGATACGTCTGCGGGCGCGGCGCTGCGGGCTAGAGCGATCTCTTCGGCTTCCGACAGCACCGCGTATGGCGCTTCGTCATGCCCGGTGGATTGTGCCCACCCGTGTGTCGGAACGATGATGGTCAGGCAAGCGAACAAACTGATCCGGCGCATTGTTGTCCCTCTCTGGTTGCGAGCCGATGCCGTGACGGGAACCCCGGGGAGAACCCCACAGCGCCGCCCCATCCCTGGCGATTCTTCGGTCTGTATTGGTCGTTACCGGCGGCGGGAGACGGACGTTACAGCGGCGCCAGGTAGGCGGACCCGGTCCCATCGGCGAGTCGAGCGCTAGCCGGCGAACCGCGGCCGCGCCCGGCCTTGGCGCGCCGAGCGGGCGCGCTTACAATTCGGCCCATGTTCTGGTACGTGCTGGGCGCTTTGGCCGCGCTGGGTTTGGGGATCTGGGCGGGCCTCGGGTATCCGGGCCTGGATGGCCCGCGGGATCGCGTCGTGGGCGAGAACTTCCCCCGGCGCCGCATCGCCAAGCACCGCTTCCTGGATTGGCTCCGGCCGCCGAAACCTCGGCGGTGAGCGAGACCCCGCCGGCCGCGGACGCCGCCCCGGCGACCCCTGCGTTCCCCTTCGAGTATCCGGTCACGGTCCGCTTCAGGGACCTCGACCCGATGGGCCACGCGCACCATTCCCTGCCGTTGATCTACTTCGAGGAGGCGCGCGCCGCCTTCTGGCGTCATCTCACCGGCCGCGACGACCTGGAGGCGATCGACTACATCATGGCCGGCGTGCGCCTGAGCTACCGGGCGCGGGTGCGCTTTCCGCTTTCGGCTAGGGTGCACCTGCGGGTGTCCCGGGTCGGCAACAGCAGCTTCGGGCTCGAGTACGAGCTGCGCGGGCCGGGCGGTCGGGTGCTGGTGGAGGGAGCTACGGACCAGGTGCTCTACGACTACCACGCCGAGCGATCCAAGGTGATCCCGCCCGAGATCCGGGCCGGGCTGGAGGCGGCTACCGGGCAGTAGCGGGCTCGCCAGGGGTGCGGCGCCCTAGGTGTCGGCAGGGACCGCCAGGGACCGTATCGCCTCGCGCGTGCGCCTTACGCGCCGCGCCAATTCTTCGTCCGCGTCCCCCCACATTGCTTCGTACCGGTTCATGTACTCGGCGGCCTTGACCGCGTCGCCGTTTTCCGCGTGGAGCAGGACCAGCCGCTCGAGCGCCACGCCCGTCTCGATCGGGTCGAACCAGCCCCAGTCCATTTCGGGGCCGTCGAGGACCCGCTCGTAGGCTTCGATCGCCTCGTCTCCACGCCCCGCGGCGTCGAGCGCGCGGGCGTGAAAGAACACGAAGGCGCAGCGCGCTTCAGCGCACGCCACCTCGGTCTCGAGCAACGCATCGGCCTCACGCACCGCCTCCTCATAGCGCCGCGCGGCGTACGCGTCCGCGTAGTCGAACGCGCGCCTCGCGCGCTGGAAATCGGAGTTGCGGAGGTCGTCCGGGGTCCCCTCCTCGACGGCGTCCACTACGCCCCGTCCGCTTTCGGAATCGCCGGCCAACGCGAGCAAGGTGGCGGCAACCAAGGCCGCTCCCGGAGCGGCGTCCAGGTCAGGGACCGCTTCCAGCGCCTCGTCGAGAAGGGCCAGGGCGGCCGCCTCATTCTCCACGGCCAGGAGTTCGGCGTAGGCCCATTGAGTCGCCACTCCGAGGATGGAGCCGGGATCGCCGCTTCGCGTCGCGTGGTCGGTAGCCTGCCGAAGGTCCTCGCGCGCCTCGCCCAGCGCGCCCAGGCCCAGGCTGGCGGAGGCGGCGAGACCGAGCCCGTTCTGGACGAGGAACGGTACGCCGGAGTATGAGGCCGCTATGTCCCTTCCCACCTCTCGTGATTCACTCCAGCGGCGCTGCAGGTGCGGTAGGTAGCCCCGGAAACCCATGGACAGGGGCGAGTCCGGGTGGCGCGAAACCAACGAATCGAGCCAGGCCATGGCCTCCCGGTCTCGCCTGGTATTCCACGTCAGGGTAATGAGGTTGACTAAGGGGCTCGGGCTGGCGTCGCGCCGGGCGGCGGCCCTCCTGAGCAGGATCTCCGCTTCATCGAACTTCCCATCCAGCCGGTACTGGAGACCCAGGTTGTTCAGCGCCGTGGGTTCGGTCGAGTCGATCGCCAGCACCTGCTCGTACGCCCGCACGGTGCGGTCCCGATCCTCCTCGACCTCCGAGTAATAGTAGGCCTCGGCCAGGCCGCGCTCGCGCTCGGTGAGCCGGTCGCGCAACTCGTACGCGCGGGTCGCAGCCGCCCGCACGCGAGCCGGATCGCCGCCCCTATTGGCCAGGAGGACCGCGAGCTTGCGGTGCGCCATGGCGAAGTCGGGGTCGATCTCGACGGCCTCCTCCAGGAGCGGGATGGGCTCGAGGAACGCGCCCTGATCGAAAAGAGCCAGGGCGCGTGAGAATAGCCGCAGCGCCTCCAGGGACGCGGTCGTCACGCTCTCCAGCGGATCGCTGCGGGCCACGGATCTGAGCGACTCGCCCGCCTTGCCGCGGATGTCCGCGGACAGCTCGTCGATCGCGTCGATCAACTCGTCGTCGTCGCGCGCGACCGTCCTGAACGACGCGAGCACGTCTCCGCCCGGCCTCACCACGCGACCGGTCAGGACGAAGCCTCCGCCCAGCGGACTGACTTCACCCGCCAGCACCGCCGGGATGCCCTCACGCGTAGCTGCCTCCAGCGCCGCGTCCTCATCCATGCCGTCTCCCGCCCTGCCCATCCTGGCGAGCACCTCGCCCGCCCGAGCCGGGCTTATGATCGACAGAAAATCCGAATTGTCTAGGTCGACCCGCAGCGCTTCCGTCACGACCGTAGCCAGCGTGGAGTCGTTAGTCCGGTTGGTGAAGTCGGCCAGGAGGATCTCGTCGCGCTCGTCGAGTACGCCCTGCGCCTGGAGCGTCGCGAGCGGGCCGAAGCCGAGGTTGCGCATGAGAAAGAACCCGCCGATCGCCAGGGCGAGCAGCGCGAACGCGGCCGCGCCGCCCAGCGTGGCGTTGCGCCAGGTGAGGAGGGCTCGCCGCCCGGGCCTGGCCGCGGTAGCGGCGGTCACGACCTCTCGCGCTCCGGTCGCTCCCTCCTCGCCGGGGCCGGCCGGCGTAACCGGCGCGACGGCCTCGGCGCGCCCCGGCGCGCCCTCCTGCACGAATGCCGTGGCCAGCACGATCGGCAGGCCGATGAGGAGCAGGATCAGGGCAGCGGGCGACACCCAATCCGGAAAGCCGGTGCCTTCGATCAGGAACTCGACGACCTGCAGTACACCCCAGGAAGACGCCGCGTAGACGCCGAGCACCTGCCACATGGAGCGGCGGTGGATGTCCCGGACGAGTCTGAGAACTCGGTTCAAGGGCGCTCTCTTTGCTCCGATCTACTCTACAGGCCGACGCTCGCGCGCAACCCGACCAAAGTGGTGGGCGCTCCCCTCCGGCGCCACGCGTTCAGCCCAGGAGCGCGTTTACAGCCAGCAGCACGGAGCCCACCACCGCGCCCAGCACGTAGCCCAGCCGCACGATCATCTTGAGCTCCTTCTGGGTGACGGCGCGGATGAGTGCCTCCAGCTTGGCGGTGGGGTAGTCCAAGATCTTCTGCTCCACCTTCCCCGCGATGTCGATCCGCGCCGCCAGTGACGGTACCTGCGCCTGCAGCCAGCCCCAGAGGGGATCGGCGATCGCCTCCTCGATCCGGTCCGGCGCCTCCTCCGGCAGGTAGTCTGCGGGCCGCCCGATCCGACGGTCGATGATAGCGCTCGCGAGCTTGCCGAAGGCCTCGCGATAGATCCCCGCGGCTTCGCGCGAGCGCGCGACGCCGATCAGGAACTCGGCGAGCCGTTCGGGCGGCAGGCGCCGGAAGAGGTCGCCCCAGGTGCGGTGCTCGGCGATGCCCAGCCCGGTGCGCAGCTTGTCGACCAGGAACGTGTGGGTCTGCTCCTCGCGCGCGCCCTTGAGCACCCAGCCGGCGACCGTCTCCTTGGCGCTTTCCACGCTGTCGTCGCCGGGGGACCCCAGCACGCTCACCGCGGGCCGGCGCAGGAAGTCCACGACCGCTTCGTTTACGCCGCGCGCCATGGCGTCGCGCAGGGCCGGGTCGTCCAGCGCCTCCGCGACCTTGTTGGCCCCCTCCGACTCCACAGCGCGCAGCACCTTGTCGATGGTCTCGGGCGTGATGACCAGCGCCGCGACCAGGCGCTGGTGGAAGCGCAGGTCCCTCATGAAGCGGTCGAGGATCTCATGCACGATCGTCTCGACGCGCTCGCGGGCCCGCGGATCCTCCAGCGTGCCCGCTAGGCGCTCCAGCGCGAGCGGCAGGTAGCTGGAGACGCCGCGCTCGAAGGCGCCCACGAGGCCCACCGGCAGGATTTCCTCGAACGTGCGGCCGGGCGTCAGGATGCGCTCGGCGACGGTGTCCAGGTAGTCGTGAATCGCGCTCTCGAACCCTTCGCCCTCTACCGCCTCTCCCAGCCAGCCGCCCACCGCGGTGGCGATCGCCTCCTCGCGCTCCGGCGTGATCAGCTCGCCGATTTCCTGGTCGCCCACGTCTTCGGCCAGGCGCGCGGTCCAGTCCTCGGCGCGGTCCCGGAACTCCTCGCCCGCCAGGTAGGCGTCCAGTCGCTCCAGGATGCCGTCGGACATCTCCGCGACGAGTCCCTCCAGCGCGTCTCCGAGCGCGTCCGGCAGCTCCTCTCGCAGAGAGGCCCGCTCCTCGTGCAGAGCGGCGCGGAGGAAATCGGCGAGTCGCTCGTCGAAGGCCTCGCGAAAAGCGGGCTCGCTGACGGTGCGTCCGAGATCCTCGGGGGTCAGCAGCTTGTCGCCGACGGTCGCGCCGATGCGATGCGCCAGGCGCGCCTTGTTCTTCGGGATGGCGCCCTGCAGGAGAGAGAGCCTTCGTCGGCCGAGCGTGGGCGGCTCGTAGGGGTGGAACAGCATCCAGATCGCGACGGAGTTGGTGATCCCCCCCGCCAGCGCCCCGAAGAACACCGTGGCCAGCGCCTGGACCAAGTCCACTATCGAGGCATTCGCGGGTTCAGGGCGCCGGCGTAGCCGGCACGCGCAGCACGCCGGCCAGCGGGTAGAGGGTGCCGGCGAGCGCGAGGCGTCCGGATACCGATACCGCGTCGCCGGGGGCGCCGTCCCCGCCGTCCAGCGGCCGGAGAGTCCCCACGACCCCCGTGTCGGCGGACAGGATGCGCCACTCCCCCCGCCCGACACCGGGCTCGAGGCGGATGGCGGACTCGATGGGATCCACCTCGCCCACGTCGGCGACGAGCACCTCGACCCCGGTTGGCGCGGACACGAGCACCACCAGGGGACCTTCCAGCGAAGTGAGTACGCCGCGCAGCGCCACCCGGGCCGAGTCCTCCGGCTCGAAGACCGCGGTGACGTCGACGAGGACGCCGACGATGGAGTCCTCGGGAGTAGTCAGCGTCGCTTCGCGCACGCCGATGCGGGCGGACTCGGTGGACAGTTGGGTGGGTGGCGAGATGGGACGCAGCCGCAGCGCTCCGCGTGGTCCGGGCAGCGTCATCAGGGCGAGCGCGCCGTCATCGCCCACGACGAGGCGGGCCGCCCCGAGCGGGAACAACCTCCACGGCTCCCGCAGCTCCGCGAAGCGGCGTGACTCGTCTACGAGGCCGCGCCAGCCCGAGCCGTCGTCCGCCCACGCCCGCGAGCGCACCTCGCCGCCGCCGCCGGTTACGTTCGCGGCGGAAGCGTACACGAGCGCCCGTCGGCCCTCGGCCGCCAGAAACGTCAGCTCGCGGTGGTAGCGGCCGTCGGCGGCCTTGGCGCGGTCGGCGCTGGGCCGCCCTCCCTCCCGTTCCGCGCCGTCCGCGGCGGGATCCGGACCCGCGTCGCAGGCGGCGCCCAACAGGGCCGCTGCCGCCAGGACCGCCACGGCGCGACACGGGCCGCCCCGGGCCCGGGCCCGACTCGGTGGTCGTGGAGCCCGCCGCGCGCCCGGGTGTCGCAAGGAGGTTCTCGTTCTCATCGGCGCGAAAAATAGCACCGCGCGTCGGGGGGCGCTCGCTTCACGAGCGACATCCGGGCCTTTGGCCGCCTTGCGAGGGGGCGCGGGGTCCGTTCACACTTCCCGCCGCCCAAACCCCGAGAGCGGAGCTAGCATGGCCCTGTACAACAAGATCCTGATCGGTCTGGTGCTCGGCGTCGTCGCCGGACTGGTCGCCAACGTCGCGGACCTCGCGTGGCTCCAGGTTTTCCTGCAGACGGTCGAGCCGGTGGGTACGATCTTCATCAGGCTGATAACCATGGTGGTGATCCCGCTGGTGGTCGCGAGTCTGCTGATCGGCACCGCGTCGCTGGGCGACATCCGCAAGCTCGGCCGCATCGGGGGCAAGACGATCGCGTTCTACCTGAGCACCACCGCGATCGCGGTGACAATCGGCCTGGTTCTGTCACAGGTGGTGCGACCCGGTTCTCGCATCGACCCGGTCACCCGGGACAGCCTGGCGGCGACCTTCGCTGAGGAAGCCGCGGGTCGGGTCGACCTCGCCATGAGCAAGCCGAGCCTGGTAGAGGTCCTCGTCAACATGGTCCCGTCGAACCCCGTGTCCGCGGCGGCCAACGGAGACATGCTACCGCTGATCATCTTTACGATCATCTTCGGCGCCGCGGTGAGCATCATCCGCGAGGATCGCAGGGACGCCGTCCTGGGCTTCTTCCACGGGGTAAACGACGCCGTGTTGGTGTTGATCGACTGGATCATGAAGCTGGCGCCCTACGCGGTGTTCGCGCTCATCGCCTCGGTAGTGTCGCAGTTCGGGCTGGACTTGTTGCAGTCCCTGGCCCTGTATGCCATCACCGTGGTGGCCGGTTTGCTCCTGCACGCGCTGGGTACCTATGGGCTGGTAATGCGGTTTGTCGTACGCATGAACCCCGCGACGTTCTTCAAACGCATCGCGGAGGCGCCGCTGGTGGCCTTCTCCACCTCGAGTTCCAACGCCACGCTGCCGCTGACCATGGAGACGGCCGAGGAGGATCTGGGCATCTCCAACGAGGTGAGCAGCTTCGTGCTGCCCCTGGGCGCCACCATCAACATGGACGGGACGGCCCTCTATCAGGCGGTCGCGGTGATGTTCATCGCGCAGATCTACGCGGTCCCGCTGGACGTGGGGGCGCAGTTGACGATAGTGCTCACCGCCACGCTGGCGAGCGTCGGCACCGCGGGCGTGCCGAGCGCGGGCATCATCATGCTGATCATGGTGCTCCAGTCCGTCGGCATGCAGGAGCAGACCGCGGCCGGCATAGCGCTGATCCTGGGCGTAGACAGGATTCTGGACATGCTCAGGACGGCGGTGAACGTGACCGGCGACCTGACCGCCGCGTCGTTCGTGGCCAGGACCGAAGGCGAGAGCCTGATTCCCAGGCCGGTGGACCACCCGCTGCCCATGGGGAAGGGCTAGCGTACCGTTGCAGAAGTCCCGTAGGCATTCGGCGCGCGCTGCATCCCGCGGCTGCGGCGTTGGAACTCCTTGCCGTAGCGACGGCTACGGCGCGTCGTTCCGCCTTGCCCCGCGGGCGCAT
>JBDLIA010000074.1 GCA_039715185.1 Gemmatimonadota bacterium | reverse complement strand
AGGGAAGGGGTGCCCACGGCGGGCACCCCTTTTTGCATCCCCGCCTCCATCGCGGGGACGGACCTCCCGCTCCCCCCGCCTCCATCGCCCGGACGGACTTTCGCTCCCCCCCGGCCACCCGGCGGCACCCCCTTCAGGAGGCCTGCTCACGACGTGACTCTGAGCCGCCCGCGGGCCTGAACCGGGCCACCTTCGAGGCGCTCCAGGGGCCCGCGGCGCCCGGCCGCATCGAGGCCATCCGGCCCCTTCGGGCGTGTGGGATTCATTCTTGACGTGGTGGGACGCGATGTGTATCATGGGGGCGCCGAGTGGGGGGAAGTGGGGTGAGGTGGGAGAGAATCGCTTTCCCGCGCCGGCTTCCCATTTCTCGAGGACGAATGGACGACGCGGACCACGGCAGCCGGGTGAGCTATCTGGGCTCCTTCGTGCACTCGCTCGACGACAAGGGTCGGGTGAGCCTGCCGGCGGCGTACCGCAAGGGCGCCGCGGAGGCCCGCTTCGTGCTCGCGCAGGTGCAGCCGCCGTCGCTCGTCCTCTATCCCGAGTCCACCTGGGTCACCGTGGAGGAGCGCCTCAAGGAGCTCGTTCGCCGACGGCCCGAAACCCGCCTCTGGGTCCTATCGACCATGGCGAACGCCGTGGAAGTCCTCCCCGACAGTCAGGGCAGGATCCTCATTCCCGCGCGCCTGCAGGATGCGGCGACGCTGGATGGTCAGGTCCAGCTCATCGGCGCCATAGATCGCATCGAGTTGTGGAACCCCTCCGCCTTCGAGAAGGCGGTCCGGGAGGACGGCCAGGACTTCGGCGAGTTCACGCCGCAGATCTTCCTGTGAGTCGGCGTCGGGACTTTCACGCGCCTGTGATGGTGCGCGAAGTCCTCGACGCTCTGGCCCCGGAGAGGGGCGGACTGTTTTTCGATGGCACCGCGGGCGGAGGCGGCCACGCGGAGGCGATTCTCGAGCGCGGAGTTGAGGCCAGGGTGGTGGCTGTGGATCGGGATCCCGCTGCGATTGAGAAGACCCGGGAGCGACTGCTGCGCTTCGGAGCTCGCGCCGACGTGCGCCTCGCGGAATTCGACTCGGCGGCCGCCGCGTTGACCGGATCGCTGGCCGGTGCGCTGCTGGATCTGGGTGTGTCGTCGTACCAGCTGGACCAAAGGGAACGCGGCTTTACGTACGAGCCAGGTGCGCCCCTGGACATGCGGATGGGGGCAGTGGGGCAGCACGGTCCGACAGGTGCGGACCTGCTCAACGGGTGGTCCGAGGGCGCCCTGGCCGACCTTTTTCATACCTACGCCGAAGAACCGCGCGCGCGGCGCTTGGCCGCCGAGATCGTGCGGCGCCGGGCGAACCGGCCATTCGCCACGAGCGATGATCTCGTCGCGGCGACTCGCGCCGTGCTCGGCCCGTCCATGAAGCCGGCCGACAAGGCCAGGATCTTCCAGGCGGTGCGCATCGCGGTCAACGGCGAGCTCGAACGGCTCGAGCGAGCCCTCCCGGTGCTGCGCGACGCGCTGGAGCCGGGGGGCGTCCTGGCGGTGCTCTCCTACCACTCGCTGGAAGACCGCATCACCAAGCTGGCGTTTCGGGAATGGAGCCGCGACTGCGTGTGCCCGCCCCGACTCCCCGTGTGCGCCTGCCGGGGTCGCGCCCTGGGTGAGCCGTTGACCCGCAAGCCGCTGCGGCCGAGCGAAGAGGAAGTCTCATCGAACCCACGGGCGCGGAGCGCGCGCCTGCGCGCCTGGCGGAAGGCCGCGTGAAGACCGCTCCCGCGCCTCGGCGCCGGACCCTGGGCAGCCTGGCGCTCGCGCTCGGCTTCGCCGCGCTGCTGGCCGCGCTGAGCCTGGTCGTGTGGCGACAGAGCCGCGCGCTGGAGAGCCTGCGTGGCCTGGAGACGGTGCGGAAGGAGCGCGCGCTGGCCGAGGCCGAGCGCTTCGAGCTGTCCCGCCGGATCCAGTACCTGGAAAGCCGCGGCAGGATCGAGCCGTACGCCCGCGAGAGGCTGGGCCTGCACGTCCCGACCGGATCGAAGGAGATGGTTCTGCTGCGCATCGATCCGGCCCCCGCCGAGGCCGCGGGAGGCGGGCTGTGAGCCGCGCCCGGCGACCCGGGAAGGGGACGGCGGTGCCGGTGGGCCGGCTGAGGCGCCTGGTCCTTCTCACCGGCGTGCTCGGCGCCGGCGCGATCATCGGCGCGCGCGTGGCGCAACTGCAGGCGGTGCAGGGGGAGCACTGGCGCAATCGGGCCGAGGCACAGCACGCCTCGCGCAAGGCGCTGCCCGCCCCCAGAGGAACGATCTTCGACCGAGACGGAGTGCCCCTGGCGGTGAGCCAGGAGGCCTTCCGCATCTCCGTGGCTCCACGCGAGCTGCGGGACCCGGACGCGGCGGCGGATGCCCTGGTGGAGGCCTTGGGCGTCAGCCGCCGACGCGCGCGTCGCGCGGTGGACCCGGCGCGGACCTGGGCGGTTCTGCCCGGCCGCTACGGAGCGCCCGTTCGGGAACGCCTCGCCGACCTGCGGGGCGTGTACTTCGAGCGGGTTCTGGAGCGGTTCCATCCGCACGGGCAGCTCGGGCTCGAGGTACTGGGTCGCCTCTCCGGCGACGGGCGCCCGCTCGGGGGCGTGGAGCAGGAGCTGGATTCGCTCCTGCGCGGACAGGAGGGGTCCGCGGTGGTCCGTCGAGACGCGGCCGGGCGGGCCATCCCCGGCGCCGAGCTGAGGGTGGCCGAGCCGGTCGCCGGCAACGACGTGGTGCTCACCATCGACGTCGATCTCCAGGAGATCGCCCACGAGGCACTGGCGGACGCGGTGGCGGCGCACGAGGCGCGCGGCGGAGACCTACTCCTCGTGGACCCGTGGACGGGCGACATCGTGGCCGCCGCCAGCAGGCAGTCGGACGGCAATCGGCACTGGACGGGCGTGACCGATCCGTTCGAGCCGGGCTCTACGCTCAAGCCGTTCACGGTCGCCACGCTGTTGTCTCGCGGCCGCGCGTCCATGACCGACAGCGTGTACGCCGAAGAGGGCGTCTACACTTCGCGCGGGCGCACCATCCGGGACATCCACGGCTACGAGTGGCTGACGGTGCACGACGCGCTGCGCTACTCGTCCAACGTCGCCCTCGCGAAGCTGTCGACGCTGCTGGAGCGCGGCGAGCAGTACTCCGGGCTGCGCGCTTTCGGCTTCGGCTCGCCGACCGGAGTGCCGTACCCGTCGGAGGCGTCGGGGACGCTCCGGCGCCCCGCCCGGTGGTCGGCCTATACGGCCGCGAGCCTGGCGATCGGTTACGAGGTCGCGGTCACGCCGCTGCAGCTCGCCATGGCGTACGCCACGCTGGCCAACGGAGGCACCCTGGTCGAGCCCCGGCTGACGCGCGAGGTGCGCCGCGCCGACGGCAAGTCCGTGCGGTCCTACGACAAGAAGCGCATCCGTCGGGTAATCGACGACGGCGTGGCGGACGAGGTCACCGCGGCGCTCGCCGACGCGGTGCGCGACGGCACCGGCACGAAGGCTTCCCTGGGCGACTTCGTCGTAGCGGGCAAGACGGGCACCGCGCGCCGGTCGGACGGGGGCTCGTACAGGGCCGGCGCCTACACGGCCACGTTCGTGGGCTTCTTCCCCGCGGTCGACCCGCAGCTCGTCGTGCTGGTGAAGCTGGACGAGCCCGGCGGAGACACCTACTACGGCGGCTCCACCGCGGCGCCCGTATCGAGGGAGACGCTCGCCGCCCTGCTGGCGGCGCGCGCCGCGCCCATCGATCGTCGCCCGCTCGCGCGTACGGCGGACGCCTGGCCGGCCGAAGGCGTGCGCGTCGTCACGGCGGCCGCGGTCGCCTCGCCGGGTGCGGTCCGCGGCCCCGCGGCGGGCGAGCCGGGCGCCGCTCGCAGTCCCTTCGTGCTCGCGCTGAACGCGCCTCCGCCGCGGCGCATGGCGGGCGCGGAAGCGCCGCGCATTCCGGTGCCCGAGGTGGCCGGCCTGTCGGTACGCGACGCGGCGCGGCGCTTGCACGCGGTGGGCCTGCAGGTGCTCGTGGAAGGAGAGGGAACCGTGCGCGGTACGCGACCCGCGGCGGGGGACGGGGTCGCGCCCGGAACACCGGTTCGTCTGCTGGCGCGGGTGCGCCGATGACCCGCCGCGTCACACTGGGCCAGATCGCCAGCCGGCTGGAAGAGCGCGGGCTGCTGGAGGCACATCCGGCCCAGGACGTCGAGCTCGGCGGGGTGGCCGACGACAGCCGGGCAGTGCGCCCCGGCGACGCTTTCTGCGCGTGGGTAGGCACAGCGGTGGACGGGCACGACTTCGCCCGCGCCGCGGTCGCCGCCGGCGCGTCCGCGCTGATCGTGGAACGGCGCCTGGACGAGGTGGCCGTCCCGCAGGCGGTGGTCTCCGACGGTCGCCGCGCGGCGGCCCACGCGGCCGCGCTGGCGTTCGGCGATCCGGCCGAGCGCATGACCCTCGTCGGCGTGACCGGCACGAACGGCAAGACGACCACCGTGTCGCTCCTGCGTCACGTGCTGGGCGCCGACGCCGCGTCCCTGGGGACCCTGGGGGTGGGCAGGGAGGGCGGATCCTCGGCCGCCGAGTCCGCGCTGACGACGCCAGGCCCCGTACAGCTCGCCGCGACGCTGGCGCGGCTGGCCGACGAGGGCGTGCGCCAGCTCGCCATGGAGGTGTCCTCGCACGCGCTCGACCAGGGCCGCGTGGACGCGCTGCGCTTCGACGTGGCGGCGTTCACCAACCTGTCCCGCGATCACCTGGACTACCACGGCGACGAGGACGCCTACCGGGCCTCCAAGATCGGCCTGCTGGACCTCGTCGCGGAGCACGGGATAGCGGTCTACAACGCGGACGAACCCGCCTGGGACGCGGTCGACGCGTGGCCAGGCCGCCGCCTCTCGTTCAGCCAGCACGCCGACAAGGCGTCGGTGTGCGCCGACGGCGTCGTGCCCCACGGCGCGGGGGTCGACTTCCGGATCCTGGCCCCGGCCGGGTCGGCCGACGTGGGGCTGCCCCTGGTGGGCGGCTTCAACGTCGAAAACGCGCTCGCCGCCGCGACCTGCGCGCTGGCCCTCGGCCGCGACCTGGGTGAGGTCGCCGAGAGGCTCTCGCGCGCGCCGCAGACGCCGGGGCGCCTGGAGCGAATCGCGGCGCGGCCGTGCCCCGTCCTGCGCGACTACGCGCACACCCCCGCCGCGCTGGGTCGCGCCTTGGAGGCGCTGCGTCCGCTCACCGACGGTCGCCTGATCGTGCTGTTCGGCGCGGGCGGAGATCGCGACCGCGGCAAGCGCCCGGAGATGGGCCGGGTCGCGCAGCAGGGCGCCGACATCGCCGTCGTGACCTCGGACAATCCTCGCACCGAGGACCCCGACGCGATCATCGACGACATCGCCGCCGGCATGCGCGACGGCTACCTGCGCGAGGTCGATCGTCGCGCCGCGATTCGGTTGGCGCTGGAGACGGCGCGGCCCGGCGACCTGATCCTGCTGGCCGGCAAGGGCCACGAGACCTACCAGGTCGTTGGCACCGAGAAGTCGCCGTTCGACGAGAAGGAGATAGTCGCCGCGCTGCTCGGGGCCGAGCGCGACGAGGGCAAGCCGATCGATCGGCCGCTCGCGGCCAACGGGGCGGACGCTGCCGGGGGCGAGTGGTGAGCGCCTTCTGGTCGGTGGCTCGGGTGACCGAGGCGCTCGCGACGGCGCCGTCACGGGTCGGCGGCGCTTCTGCCGACCGGGCCTACACGGCGGTAGAGACAGATACGCGCACGCTGGGCGCCGGGGCACTTTTCGTGGCGCTTCGAGGCGAGCGATTCGACGGACACGACTTCCTCCCGGAAGCGGTGGCGCGGGACGTGTGGGGTGTGGTGGTGGACCACCGCTTCTGGGAGGTGCGTGCCGACGAAGCACCGGCCGGACCGGACTACTTCATCGTTCCCGACACCCTGGAGGCTCTGGGGTGGCTGGGTCGAGAGCGCCGGCGAGCTCTGGCCGCGCGCGTGTGCGCGATCACGGGCACCAACGGCAAGACGGCGGCCAAGGACATGACGCGCGCGGTGCTGGCGACACGCTACCGGGTGCACGCCACCGCGGCCAACCTGAACAACCTGGTCGGAACGCCGCAGACGCTGCTGTCGGCGCCCGATCAGACCGAAGTGATCGTGGTGGAGGTCGGCAGCAACGCCCCGGGCGAGATCGCCCGACTGGGCGCGGTTACCGAGCCGGACGCGGCGGTCATAACGAACGTGGCGGAGGGGCACCTCGAGGGTCTCGGGGATGTGGAGGGGGTGATGCGGGAGAAGCTCGCCCTCGTGGAGTCCCTCCGCCCCGACGGCGTCGCGCTGGTCGGCGAAGAGCCGTTGGAGCTGGCAGCGCGCGCGCGGGCGCTGCACGCGCGAGTGCGCGTGGCAGGCTACACGGAGCGCGCGGACCAGGCGCTACGCGCCGGTAAGGTCGACGTGGACGAGGATGGGCGGCCCCGGTTCCACTGGGGGGAGCGGGAGGTGAGGCTGCGGTATCGGGGCCGCCACCACGTACGGAACGCCATGCTGGCGCTCGGGGTCGGCGCCGAGTGGGGGGTCGATCCCGGCCCCGCGCTGGACGCCCTCGGAGCGCTCGAGCCGCCGGCGCTGCGCACTCAACTGATTCGCTACGGCGACCTGCGCGTGCTCGCCGACTGCTACAACGCCAACCCGCCCAGCACGGAGGCAGCGGCGGAGCTGCTTGCGGAGCTCCCTCGAGGCGGCGGCCGCGTGGCCGTGCTGGGTTCCATGCTGGAGTTGGGCGACGCCGCGGCGGAGCTGCACGCCGAGACCGCGCGCCGCGTCGCGCTGCGGGACATCGATCTGATCGTCGCGACCGGAGAGTTCGCCGGCGCCTTCGGCGAGACTCCCGGCTCCGCGGAGGTCATCGACGAGGTGGATCCGCTACGCGCCGGGCGCGCCCTGGCCGAGAGGCTGCGCGGCGACGAAGTGGTGCTCTTGAAGGGATCGAGGGGGGTCGCGCTGGAGCGGCTCCTCCCGTTGCTCGAATCCGTGGGTCGGGGTGAGTCGGTGGGGGAAAACGGGGAGAGGGGAGCGCAGTACTGATGCTCTTCCACTGGCTCGCCCCGCTCGCGGATCGGCACATTTTCTTCAACTTGTTTCGCTACATCACCTTCCGCGCGGGCATGGCCGCGGCCACCGCGATCGTGATCGCGTTCGTGCTGGGCCCTCCGGTGATCCGCTGGCTGACCCGGCTGAGGGTGGGCCAGGTGGTCCGCCAGGACGGCCCCCAGACGCACCTCGGCAAGGCCGGCACGCCCACCATGGGCGGACTCCTGATCGTGGGGGCCACCTTGATCGGGACGATGCTGTGGGCCGACCTGACGACCCCGTTCACGCTGCTCGCCCTGGGCGTACTGCTGGGCACCGGCCTGATCGGATTCCTGGACGACTACCTCAAGGTCATTCGCCGCCGGACCGAAGGGCTGGTGGGTCGATACAAGATCCTCGGACAGGGGGGACTTGGTCTGCTCGTGGGCGTTTATCTCATGAGTCGACCCATCAGCCCGTTTCCGGCCAATACCACGCAGGTGCCCTTTCTGGCCGACTACGTTCTGGTCTTCTGGAAGGTGCTCTACGTGCCCTGGATAATGTTCATCCTGGCGGGCGCCTCGAACGCCGTGAACCTGACCGATGGCCTGGACGGCCTGGCCGCCGGGCTCGCCGCCATCGCCGCGGCCACGTTCGCCGTGCTCGCCTATCTGATCGGCCGCGCCGACGCCTCCACCTACCTGGGGCTCCTGTACATGCCGGGGGCTGGGGAGTTGGCGATCTTCTGCACCGCCCTGGCCGGAGCCTCGCTCGGCTTCCTGTGGTTCAACGCGCACCCGGCCGAGGTCTTCATGGGCGACACCGGATCGCTCGCGCTGGGAGGCGCGTTCGCGATCATCGCGGTGCTGCTGAAGGCGGAGTTTCTGCTGGCGCTCATTGGCGCGGTGTTCGTGGTGGAAGCGCTCAGCGTGCTGGCCCAGGTCTCGTTCTTCAAGTGGACCGCACGCACCACGGGGAAAGGCCGGCGCCTGCTGCGCATGGCGCCCATCCATCACCATTTCGAGAAGCTCGGCTGGGACGAGAGCAAGATCATCGCGCGCTTCTGGATCCTGGGCGTGCTGAGCAGCCTGCTCGCCTTGAGCAGCCTGAAGATCCGCTGATGGTTGCGTTCCGTGATCGCTCGGCGCCCGCCCGCGTGGGCGTGCTCGGCCTGGCCCGATCGGGCCGCGCGGCCGCCCGCCTGGCGCTCAGCCAGGGCAGCGACGTGTTCGCGTCCGACGCCGGGGAGGGGCCGGATCTGCTGGCGGCCGCGGAAGAAGTGCGCGCCCTGGGTGGCGCGGCCGAAACCGGCGGCCACACGCCGGAGCGACTGGGCGCGTGCGATCTGCTCGTGGTCAGCCCGGGCATACCGCCCGAGGCGGAAATCCTGCGGGACACGGCGGTGGCGGCCGTTCCGCGCGTGTCGGAGCTGGAGTTCTCCTACCGGGCGCTCACCGCACGCACCGTGGCGGTGACCGGTACGAACGGGAAGTCCACCACGACCGCGCTCACGTCGCACCTGCTCGCCGCGGCGGACATCGACGCCCCGGCCGCGGGCAATATCGGCGCGCCGCTCTCCGACGTGGCGCTGCGGCGGCCGCAACCGGAGTGGGTCGTGGTGGAGGCGAGCTCGTTCCAGCTCGCCGACATAGAGACGTTCGCGCCCGCCATTGGCGCCGTGACGAACCTGTCGCCGGACCACCTGGATCGGTACCCGGACGTCGGCGCGTACTACGCCGACAAGGCGAAGCTCTTTCGCAACGCCGGGCCCGAGAGCCGCTGGGTTTTGAATGGAGAGGATCCGGACGTGCTGGAGATAGCCGGGTCGGCTCCGGGCGATCGCCACTACGTCCGCGTCGCTTCGCCGCCGGCGTCGGGGCAGGAGCGGGGCGCGTATCTGCAACCGGATGGACAGCTCGTGCTGCGGGGAGAGAGGGGGGAGCAGTTTTTGGTCCCGCAGCACGAGCTGCCGCTTTTGGGCGTGCACAACGTAGCGAACGCCCTCTTCGCCGCCGTCATCGCCGACCTGATCGGCGCCCCTCTGGACGCGATCCGGGCGGGCCTGCGCAGCGCCCGGCCGCTGCCGCACCGGCTGGAGGTCGTCTGCGAGCGCGACGGCGTTCTGTGGATAGACGACTCGAAGGCGACCAACGTGGGCGCGGCAGTCGTGGCCGTCAGGAGCCTGCCCCGGCCGGCGGTGCTGCTGCTGGGCGGGCGCCACAAGCAGGAGCCCTACGATCGGCTGATTCCCGAGCTCGCCGACCGCGTGCGCGTTGTGCTGGCCTACGGCGAGGCCGCAGAGCGGATAGTGGACGACCTGGACGGCCACGTCTGCCTCGAGCGCCCGGAGGGTGGCTTCGAGGACGTCCTGGCGCGCGCCGACGAGCTCGCCCGGGCCGGCGAGGCGGTCCTCCTAGCTCCCGCCTGCTCCAGCTACGACATGTTTCGCGACTACGCCCAGCGCGGCGAGCGTTTCGCTCGCTTCGCCCGCGCCGGGGGGCGGCCATGAGCGCCGCCGTGCTTGCGGCCGCCCGCGGTCGGGCTCGGCGGCGGCTGGAAGACCTCTCCACCGAACGCCCGGAGGCCGGGCTGGACGGCGGCTGGGAGGCCCCGGCGCTGCTGGCGCTGACCGTGGCGCTGCTCGCCTTCGGCCTGGTCATGGTCTACAGCTCCAGCGCGGTGCTGGCCCAATCCCGCGACTTGCCGGACTACCATTTCGTGGTGCGCCAGGCGCTCGGGGGCGCCGCGGGCCTGCTGGCGCTGGTGGTGTGCGCGCAGGTTCGGCCGGCGCTGCTACGCGTGCTGGCGTGGCCGATCCTGGCCTGCAGCGCGCTGCTGCTGCTGGTGACGGTGCTCCCCTGGACGGAGTCGCTGGCGCCGCGCGTGAACGGCGCCCGGCGCTGGATCTCGCTGGGACCGATCACGGTGCAGCCGGTCGAGTTCGCCAAGCTGGCCGTGATCGTGTGGACCGCCGCCCTGGCGGTGCGCAAGCGGGAGTTCCTGCGCGGCCTCAGCCGCGGCCTGTTGCCGTTCCTGCTTGTGTGGGGCGGGCTCGCGCTGCTCATCGTCCTCCAGCCCGACTACTCCTCGGCGGCGCTGCTGGTCATGCTGGCGTCGCTGGTGGTGTTCGCGGCGGGCGGACGTCCCGCCCACTTCGTGGCGCTGGGGCTGGTGGGAACGCCGCTGGCGCTGTACCAGATCCAGGGCGCCGCGTACCGCATGGGGCGGGTGGCGGCGTTCCTCGATCCGGCCGCGGACACCGGCGGCGTGGCCTATCAGATCAATCAGGCGCTGATCGCGATCGGCAGCGGCGGATGGCTCGGCCGGGGGGTGGGCCGGGGCCAGCAGAAGTTCGGCTTTCTTCCCGAACCCCACAACGACTTCCTGTTCGCCATGATCGGCGAGGAGTGGGGCCTGCTCGGCACGTTGGGCGTCCTCGCCGCGTTCGTCGCCTTCGCGCTGATCGGCTACCGCATCGCGCGGCGCTCCCCGGGGCCCTTCGAGGCCCTGCTGGCGATAGGGCTGACCAACCTCATCGTGGTGCAGGCGCTGTTGCACATGGCGGTAAACCTGGCGCTGGTGCCGACCACCGGCCTCACGCTGCCTTTCCTGTCCTACGGACGCTCCAGCCTGATCGTCTGCCTGGCGGCCGCCGGGCTGCTGATCTCGCTGGCGCGGGCCGCCGACGAAGAGGCGCGCGGGCGCGAGCGGCGCACGGCGGCGGCGGCGCGCAGGGCTGCGGCGGCGGCGCGCAGGACCCGTCGCAAGGCGGCCGCATGACGCGCGTGCTGATCGCGGGCGGCGGCACGGGCGGGCACCTCTACCCGGCCCTGGCCATCGAGGCGGCGCTGCGCGCGCTGCGCGCGGACCTCCAGTCCCACTTCGTCGGCGCCCGGCGGGGACTGGAGGCGCGGGTCCTGCCCGAGCGGGGCGTCGCGCACACGCTGCTGCCGATGGAGCCGATCCGCCGCGATCGTCCGTGGCGCAACTGGCGACTGGTCCCCTCGGCGGTGCGCACCATGCTCGGCTTGAGGCGGCTCTTCGGGAGGTTCCGGCCGCACGTGTTCGTGGGCACCGGAGGCTACGTGAGCGGGCCCGCGGCGCTGGTAGCGAGCATGCGCGGGGTGCCGGTCGTGCTACAGGAGCAGAACGCCTATCCCGGCGTGGCCACCCGCTGGATGGCCCCCCGGGCGCGGCAAATCCACCTGGGCTATCCCGAAGCCCGAGAGCACCTGAGGCCCGGCGCGGGCACCGACGTGCTCGACACGGGCAACCCGGTGCGCGCGCCGCAGGGCCCGATCGACCGGGCCGCGGCCCGCGCCGCGCTGGGCATGCCGCCGGGGGCCACGGTCGCCCTCGTGACGGGCGGCAGTCAGGGGGCGCGCGCCGTCAACGAAACGCTGCTGGAGGCCATCGCCCTGGTCTCGCGCGACGAGCTGCCGCCGCCGCCGCCCGACCTGCTGCTGCTGTGGTCCACGGGCGCGGCGAACTTCGAGCGCGTGGCCGACGCGCTGCGTGCAGCGGGCGATCCCGCGTGGGTGCACGCCGTGGGATACATCGACGACATGACGCTGGCCCTGGCCGCGTCGGATCTGGCGGTCTCCCGGGCCGGCGCGAGCACCACCGGCGAACTGCTCGCGTGGGGCGTGCCGTCGATCCTGATTCCTCTGCCCACCGCCGCCGCGGACCACCAGCGGCTCAACGCCGAGGCGCTCGCCGCCGCCGGCGCCGCGATCACGCTGCCGCAGGACGAGCTGACCCCGGACGCGCTGTGGCGGACGCTCAGCGAGCTGGCGACCGATGCGCGGACCAGGGCCAGCATGGCGGAGGCGGCGCTACGGCGCGCGCGTCCGGAAGCGGCCAGGACCATCGCCGGCCACATACTCGCGCTCGCGGACGCCGTGGGAGCCGCCGATGCCAGCCGCGGCGGATCGGAAGACACCGCGGAGCTGGACCTCGTCGGCATGGCGCGGACCGGCCCGGTGCACCTGATAGGCATCGCGGGCGCGGGCGTGTCCGTGCTCGCCGAGCTGATCCTGCGCAGCGGCGGCGAGGTGTCGGGGTGCGACCTGCGCCCGGGCGCGGTGGGCAAGGACCTGAGGGATCGCGGCGCGCGCATCGAGCAGGGCCACGACGCGGACCACGTGGAGGACGCGGTGGCCGTCATCACGACAGCCGCCGTGCCGGCCTCGCACCCCGAGCTGGCGCGGGCGCGGGCGCGCGGCATCCCGGTCCTCAAGAGGGCCGAGGCTTTGGGCGCGCTCGTGAATCGGGGCACGGTGGTCGGGATAGCGGGCACCCACGGCAAAAGCACCACGACGGCGATGACCGCCGCCATCCTCGTCGAGGCCGGCCTGGACCCGACCGCCATGGTGGGCGGACGGATCGACGCGTGGGGCAGCGGCCTCCGGCTGGGCGCGCGGGACCTGTTCGTGGTGGAGGCCGACGAATACGACCGCTCGTTCCACGAGCTCCAGCCGACCATCGCGGTCGTGACCAACCTCGAGGCCGATCACCTGGACATCTACGGCACGCTCGAAGCCGTGGAGGAGGCCTTCGACACGTACGTGGAGCGGGTGCCGCCCGGCGGGTTGCTGGTGGCCTGCGCGGACGACGCCGGCGCCGCCCGGCTCGCCGGCCGCCACCCCGACCTGCCCGTGATCACGTACGGCCTCGGCGAGGACGCGGCCGTGCGGGCCGTGGACGTGCGCGCCGACGGTCGGGGCACGGCGTTCACCGTGCTGGCGGACGGCACCGAGTTGGGGGATCTGCGCCTGAGCGTTCCGGGGCGCCACAACGTGTTGAATGCGCTCGCCGCGCTCGCCGCCGCGCGGCACCTGGGCGCCGACTTCGACGCGGCGGCGCGCGCCCTCGCCGAGTTCGGCGGCGTCGCGCGGCGCTTCCAGGTACTGGGCGAGCGCGCCGGGGTCGCCGTCGTGGACGACTACGCGCACCACCACTCCGAGCTCGAGGCGACCCTGGCGGCGGCGCGCGCCGCGTTCCCCGGGCGCCGACTCATAGCGGTGTTTCAGCCGCACCTGTTCTCGCGCACGCGCGATTTCGCCGAGGAGATGGGCGCGGCGCTCGCCGGCGCCGATGAAGCGTGGGTGACCGACGTCTATCCCGCGCGCGAGGCGCCCATCGAAGGCGTCAGCGGACGCCTGGTGGCGGAGGCCGCCCGCGCCGCCGGCGCCGCCGTGCGCTACCACCCGGACCTGGGGTCGCTGCCCGCCGCGCTCCAGGAGGCCGCGGCTCCGGGCGATGTGCTGCTGGTCATGGGAGCGGGCAACATCGACGAAATCGCCTCGGCGTTTTTCGCCCGGCTGGGCGGAGAGGTGGGCGCGTCGTGAGGGTGGACGCGGGATTCGGCCTGGCAGCGGCGGCGGCTGCCGCCTTGCTCGCCGCGGGCGTATCTGAGGCGCCGCGCGTGCTGCGACGCCTCGACACCTTCGAGATCCGCAACGTGGAGGTGAGGGGGCTGCGCCACCTGGCGCCTCACCAGGTCCTGGAGGCCGCGGGAATCGATCCGGGAGCCAACCTGTTCGACGACGCGGGGCCGTGGCGCTCTGCCTTGCTGGAGCACGCCCTGATCCGATCGGTGGACGTGAAGAGGCGCCTGCCCGGGACGGTGGTGTTCGAAATCGGCGAGACCGAGCCCGTGCTGCTGGTCGCCACCCCCACGCTCGTGCCCGTGGACGCTGGCGGCCTGGCGCTGCCCATCGCCCCGGGCCACGGATCGCTGGACCTGCCGGTGCTGCGCGGGGACGGGACGCTGGAGGCCGGCCGCCTGGCCCGGCCGGCGGCGGCGGCGGCGGTGGCGGCGTTCGATCGCATTCGTCGCCTCGACCCCGCGCTCGGATCACGCGTATCGGAGGTCACGGCGGACGGCGGCACGCTGGCGCTGCGGTTGCGCCGGCCGCTGGAGCTCGCGGTGCTGCTGGACAGCGCCGCCCCGCCCGAGCAATTGCGGCGGCTGGCCGTCGTGCTGGAAGACGTGAAACGACTCGACGACGGCGACCGCGTACGACGCGTGGACGCCCGTTTCGACGGACAGGTGGTCGTTGCCACCGAGGGACGCCCGGGAGGATCGAGATGACCGCGCGGCTGGTTGCGGGGCTGGACATCGGGTCCACCAAGACGTGCGCAGTGATCGCCGAGGTGGTTGGTGATGGGCCGGACGCCGAGCTGAAGGTGCTGGGCGTGGGCGAAGTCACCAGCGCGGGCGTGCGGCGCGAGGTGGTGACCGACCTGGAGGAGACGACGGAGTCCGTGCGGGGCGCGCTCAAGGAGGCCGAGCTCATGGCGGGCGCCAGCGTGGAGCGGCTGCACGTCGGCATAGCCGGCCGGCACATCGACGCCAACTCGTCGGCGGGGATCGTCGCGGTGGGAGGCGAGGAGATCGGCGAGCCCGACGTGGAGCGGGTGCAGGAAGTCGCCCGCGCGGTCGTGGTCCCGGGGGACCGCGAGCTCCTCCACGCGCTGCCGCAGGAATACATCGTCGACCACCAGGGCGGCATCCGCGACCCGCGCGGGATGGTCGGGACGCGTCTGGAGACCGAGGTCTATCTGATCACCGCCGAGGCCGCGGCGTGCCAGAACCTGCGCAAGGCGGTATCCCGCGCCGGGTACGCCGCGGAGGCGCTCGTGCACGAGCCGCTGGCGGGAGCGCGCGCGGTCATCACCGAAGACGAGCGCGAGATAGGCGTGGCGCTGGTCGATCTGGGCGGCGGCACAACGGAGGTGGCGGTTTTCCGGGACGGGCGCATCGAGAAGCTCGGCACGGTGCCGCTGGGCGGAGGGGTGGTGACCGCCGACCTGGTGAAGGGGCTCGCGTTGCCGTTCCACGAAGCCGAGCGAGCCAAGCGCGAGCACGGGGTGGCGTTCGCGCAGCTCGTGGACCCGCGTGAAACGGTGGAATTGCCCGGGCCCGGGCCCGAAGGGAAGCGCAGCGTCTCGCGTGAATTGATCGCGCACATCGTGGAGCAAAGGCTGGATGAGATCCTGGGCCTGGCGGCCGAGGAGATAGTCGACCCGGACGGCGAGACGCTGGGCGCCGGGGTCGTGCTCACGGGTGGAGGCGCCACGTTGGATGGCACCGTGGAGGTGGCCCAGCACGCGTTCGGCATGCCCGTGCGAGTCGGCACGCCGGGTGCCCGCCTGGTGGGCCTGGCCGATTCGGTCCGCAGGCCGAAATTCGCCACCGCCGTGGGGCTGGCGTTGCACGCCGCGGAAACGGGAAGCGCAGCCGACGGCGGCGCGATGGGCAGGATGCTCAACTGGGTTCGGGAGTTCTTTTAGCGCGGCGAGGGCGCTTGCCTTCGCCAGCGGGGGGATGGGGAGCCGGTGCCGCGTCCGCGGCAGCCGGTACAGACAGAGGGAGGAGCCGGCAATGATGATCTTCGAGTTCGAGGACACGATCCTGAGGGACGCGCGCATGCGTGTGGTGGGCGTGGGCGGCGGCGGCAACAACGCGGTCAACCGCATGATCGACGAAGAACTCGAAGGCGTCGAGTTCATCAGCGTGAATACCGATTCGCAGGCGCTCAAAGCGGCCAAGTCGCAGCTCAAGATCCAGATCGGCAAGCAGCTCACGCGCGGCCTGGGGGCGGGCGCGCGACCCGAGATCGGCCGGCAGGCCATCGAGGAGAGCCGCGAGGAAATGACCAAGGTGCTGGAGGGCTCCGATCTGGTGTTCATCACCGCCGGGATGGGCGGCGGCACTGGCACGGGCGCGGCTCCGGTCATCGCCGAAATAGCGCGCGAGACGGGCGCGCTGACCATCGCGATAGTGACCAAGCCGTTCGCCTTCGAGGGCAAGAAGCGCATGCGGCAGGCCGA
>JBDLIA010000073.1 GCA_039715185.1 Gemmatimonadota bacterium | reverse complement strand
CCGAATGCCTACGGGACTTCTGCAACGGTACACTAGATCCCCGCGTTCGCGAGCTCGATCGCCTCCTGCAGGCCGCTCACGAGTCGCTCCGGGAGGGGAAAAGTCTCGCGCAACGCCGCCGACGTCGTGGCGTCGGCCGACCCGGCGCCGGCGGCCCGCAAGTAGTACCCTCGGTAGGCCTCGAGGCGCACCGGAGACCTCAGCTCCAGCAGCATCTCACCAGCCAGTACCGCGGCCCTGGTAGCCATCGTTTGCTGCCCCGTCTCTTCTATCTCCGAAGGCGCCACGTGCTCCTCGATCACCTCTGGGACGACCGCGTACATCAGCTCGTGCAGGAAGCCCCACACCGCGTCCTCCGCGGCGCCGGCGGCGGGCAGCTGCGCGGCCACGACGGGTCGCGTCACGTTCGTGGTGAGCGAGCGCCCTTCCGCGCCGAGCGCCGGCGACAGGAGCAGGTCGCCGCCCTCGAGCTGAACGTACTCCAGGAAGTTGCGCAGTTGCTCTCGCAGCGCCCGCCACGTCTCCCTAACGGCGGTTACCGTGGACCGGATCTCCTGCAGGTTGGAGACCCGGTAGTCCCTGTAGAATAGCTGCGCCTCGGTCTCGAGCAGTCCGCCCAGCTCCATCGTGGCGCGCCTCACCTCCTCCTCGGGGATGAGCGCGTTCATTCGGTTGATGAGCGCCGCGGCCGTGGCCGAGCCCGCGTTGTCGGGGTCGCCCTGGGCGCGCGTCCAGGCCGTGAGCGCCGCCGTCATCGACCACGGCGGAGGCAGATACAGCGGTACGAACGACAGGTTCTGCAGCGCCTCCGCGCCGCCGGCCTCCTCTATGTCCTGACGCAGGCGGACGACGGCCGTGTCCAGCGGCGTCGGGTATACGCCGCGCCGCCGCTTCTCCTCGGCGATGGCGTCGGCGTAGCCCTCCCGATACGAGGTCAGCGGGAAAGCCTCTTCCTCGCCCGGGTTGGGGGCCCCCATCAGCGCGAGCGCGTGGTACCAGATATCGAGCGCCTCGTCGTTCTCTACTTCCCACACGACCAACTGGGCGCCAGGCCCCAGCACTACGCCTTCCGGCTGCGGGGCGAGGCGCTCCGGCGGCGGCGCGCACGCCGTGACCAGCAGCGCCGCGGCGAACCCGGCGAGCGACAGCGACAGCTTCACGGCTGAACCTCCTTCACTCCGGTAGCGGCGAGGATCCGTCTTTTCCTGGAACGGCTCAGAACGCCTCCACGACGACGGCGGCGCCCTGTCCGCCGCCGATGCACGCGCTGCCCAGCCCGTAGCGAGCCCCGCGGCGGCGCAACTCGTGGAGCAAATGGATGGTGATCCTGGACCCGGACGCGGCGAGCGGGTGCGTGAGGGCGATCGCACCCCCGTTCACGTTCGTCTTCTCCGGGTCGAGTCCCAGCTCGCGGATCACCGCGGCGTACTGCGGCGCGAACGCCTCGTTGACCTCGACGAGGTCCATCTGGTCCAGCCCCATGTCGGCTCGCGCCAGCGCCTTGCGCGCGGCGGGAGCCGGGCCGATCCCCATGATCTGGGGGTCTACCCCGGCTATGCCCCATGAGACCAGCCTGCCGATGGGCTCGAGCCCCTTCCCGGCGGCCGCCTCGGCGCTGGCGATGACGACGGCGGCCGCGCCGTCGCCGATGCCGCTGGCGTTGCCGGCGGTGACCAGTCCATCCTTGCGGAAATAGGGCCGCAGGCCGGCCAACGCCTCGGCCGTCGTGTCCGGCCGCATGTGCTCGTCCACCTCGAATTTCCTTTCGCCCTTGCGGCCGTGAATTACCACGGGCTCCACCTCGGCGGCGAACCGGCCTTCGTCCCAGGCGGCCTTGGCGCGGTGCTGCGACATGACGGCCAGCTCGTCGGCCTCTTCCCTGGTGACCCCGTAGCGGTCCGCCAGGGTCTCGGCGGTCTGCGCCATCGACCGCTGGCAGAAGCTGTCGGTGAGCGCCGCCCACAGGAGGTCCTCGAAGAAGCCCCCGGCTTCGCCCAGACGCAGGCCGCCCCAGCGCGCCCCGCGCACGATGTGAGGCGCCTGGCTCATCGACTCGCTGCCGCCGCACAGCGCGAACTCGGCCTCGCCGAGCATGATCTCCTGGGCGCCGTTGATGATCGCCTGGAAGCCGGAGCCGCACAGCCGATTGATCGTCAGCGCCGGCGTCTCCTGCGGAACCCCCGCGCGCAGGCCCACGTGGCGCGCCAGGTAGATCGCGTCGGCCGACGTCTGCAGCGCGTTGCCGAAGATCACGTGGTCGATGAACGCGGGGTCGACGCCCGCCGTGGCGAGCGCCGACTCGGCCGCGAACACGCCCAGGTCGTTGGCGCTGAAACCCTTCAGAGAGCCGCCGAAGGTGCCGAAGGGCGTGCGGCGGCCGGATAGAAAGACGATGTCCTTGTCGTGTCCCTGCGTGGCCATGTATTCGCCTGATGTTGTCGAATTGCGTAATCGAGCGCCCGAGGCGCAGGGCTAGCCGATGCGGTCCGCTATCCGCTTCCCCGCCTCGTCGGTTCCCAGCTTACCCCCCAGATCGGCGGTGGTATCACCCGACTCGACGGCTGCCGCCACGGCGTCCTGCACCGCCCGCGCCTCGGTCTCCCGCCCCGCGTGCTCGAGCAGCAGGGCTGCCGTGAGAATCGCCGCGAAGGGATTCGCGCGATCCGTACCCGCCAGATCGGGCGCGGAGCCATGGACGGGTTCGAAGAGGGCGCCGCCACCCGGCGCGAAGTTGGCCGACGGCGCCAGCCCGAGCCCGCCGACGAGCGCCGCCGCCACGTCGCTCAGGATGTCGCCGAAGAGGTTCGAGGCGACGATCACGTCGTAGCTGGCCGGGTGCAGCACCAGGTCCATCGCGAGCGCGTCCACGTACCAGGCGTCACGCTCGATGTCTGGAAACTCCTCTCCCACCTCGGCGAAAACCCTGCGCCACAGCGCGCCGGCGTGGCGCATGGCGTTGGCCTTGTCGGCGAGCGTCACCTTGCCGCGGCCGCGGGCGCGCGCCAGCTCGAACGCCGCGCGCACGATCCGCTCGACTCCGTGCCGCGTGTTCACGTCTTCCTCTATGGCGACCTCGGTCGGCTGTCCGGAGCGCAGCGTGCCCCCCATGCCGGTGTAGCTACCCTCGGTGTTTTCGCGCACGATGAGCAGGTCCACGTCGTCCGCGCTGACGTCACGAAGCGGGCTGTGGGACGGGTCCAGGAGCCGCACCGGGCGCAGGTTCACGTACAGGTCGAGGCGGAAACGGAGGCCCAGCAGGATGTCGCGGGCGTGCACGTTGTCCGGCACGCGCGGGTCCCCGAGGGCCCCGAGCAGGATGGCGTCGAAGTCGTCGCGCAGGCGCTCGAAGGTCTCCTCGGGCAGCGTCTCGCCGGTGCGCAGATAGCGCTCCGCGCCCAGGTCGAACGGCTCTACGGACAGCGGGCAGTCGTAGCGCTCCGACACGCGCTCGAGCACGCGCGTCGCTGCGCGCGTGACCTCCTGGCCGATGCCATCACCCGGTATGACTGCGATCCGTATCACGGGCGCGAACATAGGCGCCGCGCGCGGAGCCAGCCAGCGGCCTACGGCCCCTCCTGCACGCGGATGAGAGCCTCCGCCTCGTGGATGAGGCAGATCAACGGATAGGCCCCCACCGGCGCGCCTTCCAGGCTGACCACCCACGCGTGCCCGCTCTCCACGATGGGCGCGCTGGCTTCCTGGCCGGTCTCACCCAGGAACGCCTGCTGCTCCGGGGTCAGCCGGGCCATGCGGAATGCGAACGCGTGCGAGTCGAGCGTCCGACTCGTAAACCGGATCACGTCGCCCGGTTGCACCGCCAGGCTGGAAGGATTCAGCGTCTCCCGTCCGCCGCGCCGCTCGACGCTGACCTCGTGCACGGAGGCCGCCGCTTCCAGCTCGACGGCGCCGTTCTCCAGCATGACGCTCGGCGGGGCGTCGTCGGCGCAGGCAACCGCCAGTCCGAGCGCAAGCCACGCCAATGACCGCGCCGATCCCCGAAGCAGCGTCACGGATGCGAAAACGCCGACGCCCTCGACGGACGCCGGCGCTCCTGCTTCGTTCTCGACGGTGCCGCTCTCGAGGGTCGAGACCCCTGCACGAGCGGCCACGTCGGTCGCTAGTGCGACAGCGCCCACACGTAGGCGGCCATCTCGCGAACCTGGTCATCGGTGAGCGACTGGCCACCCATGGGGGCCATGCCGGCCGGGAACTGAGCCGGGGTCGGAACGCCCTCGGTGATCACGCGTACGATCTCCTCGTAGCCTCCGTCCGCCGCGTGCAGCCACTCGTCGTCGGTGAGGTCCGGCGCGAGCTGACTACCGGTGGCGTCCTGGCCGTGGCACGTGAAGCAGAATCCGGCGTTGGCGAATACCTGCGCGCCCGCGTCGATCATCTCCTGCGTCACGCCCGCCGGCAGCATGGAAGCATCCACCTGCGGGGGCCCTTCGTCCGCGGGCTCGGGCTCCTGGGTGTCGGCAACGTCCGCCGGGGCATCCGCGTCGGCGGGCGCTTCGTCGCCCGCGTTGCCCGCGTCGGACGAGCAGCCGGCCAGCACGATCGCGCCCGCGACCGCGAGGGACAAGAACCACTTACTCGTGGGCATCACAACTCTCCTAATAGGGGTCCGTCGTAGCAAGCAAAGTCATGCCGGGGCTCCTGCAACTGCCTTGCCACGTTTTCGGGCGGCCGATGTTAGAGCCGCCCCACGTGGGGGTCAAGGAAAGGCGAGGCGGACCGTCGGCCAGGCGCAAGACCGTGACGACGTCAGGTCCCGGTCCCGCACGAGGGACAGAAGCGCCAATCCTGCTCCAGGCTGTCGCCGCACCCGTCGCAAACGCGGGGCTGCTCGCTGCCACAATACGGGCAGTAGCGCACGTCCCGATCCGCCGGGAAGTCCATGCCACAGGACCCGCAGAGGCCCGCCGCGTCCGTTGTCGCGTCGCCGGGTTCGGGACTCGTTGGAATGGTCGATGCCGCGGCGTCCGCGAAGTTCTCGCGCTCGCCCTGCGCCGGCCCGTCGTCGATCGACTCGGCGGGCGCTTCCTGCCCCTCGGCGGGAGCGGCGATGGCGCTTTCGAGCCCGCCCTCGCCGGACGGGTCCGCGGCGGGCTGCGCGTCGCCGCCGTGGCCGTGCAGCACGCTCGACAAGCGCGCCAGGCCGTCGACCAGCGTCGCCTCCACTGACGACTCGGGCGCTCGGGCCGGGGTCTCGTTCGCGCGCTCCAGCGCGCGCCCCCAATCGGTGCCGCCCGGCGGGCTCGCGGGACCCGCCGCGATCGGCTCCGTCGACTCACTGATCCAAACCGAGCACGCCGCGAACCTGCGATAAAGGGTCACATCGGGGTTGGGCGTTTCCAGCTCTCGCGCCACCTGGTCGCGCGCCTCCGGAGGGTCGAGCCGCGCGTGGCCTCCCTCTCCCGCGAGCATCTGCATGAGCGCGTGTTCGTAGTCGGCGTTCATCTCGAAGCCCAGGCTCGCGCGGGCGCGGGCGTAGGGCACCAGGGTCTGATAGATCTCCGACACCGTGATGGTTGGCGGTGACCCTTCCGGCCGCCGGTCGATGGCCTCCCTCAGGGCGCCGAACAGCCTACCGACCGCCGCATTCGAACCAGGATCAGTCTGCACGCGTCTCCTCCGCGCTTACGCCACGCGCCTCGATCTCGGCGAGCAGCCGGTCCACGTAGCTCTCGCCCTCCTCCAGCACCCGCAGGTGCGCCTCCCAGGGCGCGGCACGCGGATCCCCCGACGCAGCCCCCTCCAGCGCGGCGGCGAGTTCGAGGACTCTGCGCACGGCGAGCGGATCCCAGTGTTCGGCCGCGGGAACGGCGCGATACTCGCTCAACGCGGCCTCCCAGCGGGCCGCTTCGTAGAGGACGTGTCCCAGAAAGACCCTGGCCTCGTGCAGCAGCGGCTCCAACTCCAACGCTCGGCGCAGCGCCGCGCGCGCGCGACGGGGCTGCCCGTCCATGTGGAAGGTGTAGGCGAGTCCGGCGTGCGCCTGGGCGATCTGCGGCGCGATCTCCAGCACTTCGAGGAATACCTCACGCGCCTGCGGGGCGAGCCCTTCCCGATAGAGCGCCCTGCCGATGCTCATCAAGATGGCGGGATCGGACCCGGCGGCGCCCTGGCGCGCGTCGGCGAAAGCATCGAGAGCCGCAGCGTGGCGGCCGACGCGCAGCAGCGTCTCTCCCAGACCTACCAGCGCATCCTCGTTGCGGACGTCGAGCAGGATGGCCTTCTCGAACGCGGACTTCGCCCAGGCGAAGTCCTCTCGCGCCAGGTGCGCGTACGCGAATCCGACGTAGAGGTCGACGGCGTTGGGGTAGAGCTCCAGCCCTTCCCTCAGGAGGCCTAGAGCGCCTTCGTACTTCCCCTGGTCGTAGAGCTGCTGTGCACGCTCGTCGTACTCCTCAGAACTGAGGAACGCTGTGGGCATGCGAGGCGCCTCGGGCTCGTGTCTTCTCGCGCGCCGGCGTGCGGCGCAGGCTGTGGTCCTGGCGGGTGTTGCGGCAACCTACTGGGCGCGACACGGACCCGCCACCGACACCCGGGCCGGCGCTCAGCGGCCTGCGTCTTCCACGCCTGGATCCGCCTCGGCCAGGGCGTCCTCGGGGCCGAGATTGTCGTAGTCCGTGGGCACCTGAAGGGGCCACGCGGCCAGGCCCCGCCGATACCGTTCGCGGGGAGTCGCGTAGCGCACGAACTCCTCGCCGTGCTTGCGGCTCAGGTAGAAGTTCACCGCGTTTCCCACCCACCCGGATACGTCAGAGCCGTGCAGACCCTGCTCGATCAGGATCGCGGCCACGATTTCCGGAGGTCCGTCGGCGGGACCACCCACGCCGACGAACCAGCCGTGGTCGTCTCCGTGCGAATTCTGAGCGGTGCCCGTCTTGCCCATGAAGTCCCAGCGCAGCAGCTGCGTCAGCGCGGCCGTCCCGCCGGCCGCCGTCACTCTGCGCATGCTCTGCCGCAATAGGTCGATCTGTTCCTTGCCGAGCCGGTAGTCGTTGGCCACCGGCTGCGCCCGATCGGTGCGGGCGAGGCGTGGCGCCAGGGCCTTGGCATCGGCCCGGGACAGCGGCACGAACAGTTGCGCGATCTTGAGCGGGCTCAGCGTGACCAGCCCCTGCCCGATCGACAGGGACATGATCTCGTTCTCGGGCGGAACGTACCCCAGCCTCCGCTCCATTTCTTCGGGGCTCGCCGGAAAGATCGACGCGATCTCCGTGGGCAGGTCCAGTCCCGTGCGGCCGGCGAATCCCATCGCCGCTCCACGCTCCAGGAAGCGGCGCAGACCGACCCGGATGCCCACCTGGTAGAAGTAGACGTCGCACGAGTTCTTGATGGCCAGGCGCAGGTTCTGCCGGCCGTGCACGCTCCAGCAGCGGGCGTAGCGGTTCTGATATGACATCCCGCCGGTGCAGGAGATCGGCATGTACTCGTCGGGCGTGATCACGCCCAACCCGAGCGCCATCGCCGCGACGGGCAGCTTGAAGGTCGACCCGGGCGGCTGCCGCGCGCCGGAGGCCCGGTCCAACAGCGGCTTGCCGGGGTCGTTGTTCAGGCGGTCGTAGTGCTCCTGATCGATCCCCCCGACGAACAGGTTGGGGTCGTAGGTGGGGTGGCTGTACATGGCCAGCACGCCACCCGTCCGGGGATCGATAGCCGCGAACCCCCCGCGCACCGGACGGCCGAAGTACGCCTCCGCGTCACGGAAGAGCTCCGCGACGAAGCGCTGCAGGTCCAGGTCCAGGTACAGGTGGAGGTCGCGGCCGGGGATCGGCGGGATGCCCAGCTCTTCGGGCAGCACGTTGTCGATGCGCCCGCGCGCGTCGATCTCCAGGTAACGGACCCCCGGCTCGCCGCCCAGGTGCTCTTCGTACTCTCTTTCCAGCCCCGTCTTGCCGATCCAGCGCCCCTGCTCGTAGGACTGGAAGCGTTCAGCGGCCAGTTCCTGCTCGCTGATTTCGGCCACGTAGCCGACGATGTTGGAGACCGCGGAGCCAGCCGAGTACTGCCGCTTGGGGTACTCGTTGACCATCACCTCGGGGTATTCGTTGCGGCGCTCTTCCAGGCGCGCTACGGCGACGGGGGAGGCGTCCCGGGTGACCGTGACGGGCAGGTGGCGCTGGCGACGCCAGCGCCGCAGGGCTCTTTCGGCGACGAGGGAGTCCAGCTGTAGAACGGGCGCCAGGCGGCCGATGCGTACGCGGATCGAGTCCTCGAGCGCCGGCATGATCTGGACCTCGTAGCCGACGACGTTCTCGCCCACGACCTGGCCATGGCGGTCGTAGATCGTGCCGCGCGGCGCGCGCACCGGCACGGGGCGAAGCCGATTCTGGCGCGCGACCAGGGCGTACTCATCGGCCGCGTCCACTTGCAGGATGTAGAGCGCCGATAGAAGTCCCGAGAGCACGATGACGAGCGCCACCCTGGCCAGCCGCCCCCGACTCGCCCGCCACCCCCTCGTCTGTTCGATCCTCGGCGATCCGTACATGGATCTCGACGCTGATGCCGGCCCCCGTGCTTGCGGGCCGGTGGATGTGAAGAAAGGGGACGCTGGGTCCCCTCGGTGCCTCAGGCGGCCGTTGCGCCCTCCGGCTCGGCCGGACTATGCTGCCGGCTGTTCTGGATGACCGGCTGGCAAAACCGCGTCCCGAGATCGTTGAGCTGATTCAGCTCGGCGCTCGAAAGATCGGGATAGCGCTTCGCGAGGAACTCGACCGTTTCCGCCATCCACTCGCTGACCTGGTCCTCGTCGGCCTCCAACACGCCGCAGCGGTGAATGTGGCTGTAGAGCTCATCGCGAGCGCGGTCAATCAGGCCTGGTCCATTGCTACCCAACGCATCCTCCCCTCTATCGTGATTCGAAGGTCGCTAGAACCGCCGTTTCCGGGGCGGTCCGCGCGCATATACACACCGGGACGCGAATTGTTTGCCCGGCAATCTATTCCGGGCACTCCGTGACGCAATCGGCCGCCGTGGACCCGGCACGCATCGAGGTGTTTCGCCACCTCTTCGGCGCCCTCACCGAAGAGATGGGCGCCGCGCTTCGCCGGTCCGCGTTCTCACCCAACATCAAGGAGCGACGCGACTACTCGTGCGCGCTCTTCGACCCCGACGGTCGGGTGGTGGCGATGGGCGATCACATGCCTGTCCACCTCGGGGCGATGCCCATGAGCGTGAGCGCCGTGGCCGATGTGCTCGGCGAGCTGGGCCCGGGCGACGTGGCCGTCGTAAACGACCCCTTCCGCGGCGGCACCCACCTGCCGGACATCACGCTGGTCGCGGCCGTTCACCCAAGACAACGCGCGAACCCCCTTGGACTTGTCGCGAGCAGGGCCCACCACGCGGACGTCGGCGGGGCCGCGCCGGGCAGCATGGCGCTGGTACGCGAGGTGTTTCAGGAAGGCCTGCGCATACCGCCCGCGTTCCTGGTGCGCCAGGGGCGCCCGGTTGCCGACCTGTGGCGGCTCATCCTGGCCAACGTGCGCACACCCACCGAGCGCGAGGCCGACCTGCAGGCGCAGCTCGCGTCGCTGGAGGCCGGCTCCAGGCGCCTGATCGAGATCGCCGGCCGCTTGGGCGATGGGCAAACGCTGGCGGCCATGAGGGCGCTGCGCGCGTACGCGGACCGCCTGCTTGCGGAGGGCATCTCCCGCATTCCCGACGGCGAGTACGTCGCCGAAGACGCGTTGGAGGACGACGGCCTTGGCAGCGGCCCGCTGGCCATTCGCGCGGCGGTCCGCGTCGCCGGCGAAAACGCGACCGTCGACATGACCGGCTCCGCGGACCAGGCGCCGGGAGGAGTCAACGCGGTGGCCGCCATCGCCACGTCGTGCGTACGCTACGTCTTCCGCTGCGTCGTCGAGCGACTGCTCGACGTGCCGCTACCCGCCGGCGGTGGCGACATGGAGCGGATCGCGGTCCGGCTGCGCGAGGGATCGATCGTCTCGGCCAGGCCTCCGGCCGCCGTGGCGGCGGGCAACGTGGAAACCAGCCAGCGCATCGCGGACGTACTCTTCGAGGCGCTGGCGTTGGCGCTCCCGGGCCTCATCCCGGCGCAATCCCAGGGCACCATGAACAACGTGACGCTCGGCGGCGTCGACCCGCGCAGCGGGGATCAGTTCGCGTACTACGAGACCGTAGGCGGGGGCATGGGCGCGGGCCCGTCCGGACCCGGTATGTCGGGCGTCCATTCGCACATGACCAATTCCCTCAACACCCCGATCGAGGCGCTCGAGCACGCCTACCCCGTGCGGGTCGAGGCGTACGGCCTGCGCGCGGGTTCGGGCGGCGCGGGTACGCACCCGGGAGGGGACGGCATGCGGCGCGAGGTGCGCGTCCTGGTGGACGCGGAGGCCAACCTGCTCTGCGAGCGGCGCCGGCGCGCTCCGGCGGGGCGTGCGGGCGGCGAACCGGGCGCGCCCGGCCGGGACACGGTCCGCTCCGAGGGCCGGGAGCGCGACATCCCGGCCAAGGGCTCGGTGCGCTTGTCGGCCGGGGATGTCCTGTCGATCCGCACGCCGGGCGGGGGTGGCTGGGGCGAGCCTTCAGCCGCGCGCGGACCCCGCGTCGACGGCGAGCAGACGTCCGGCGTCGAGCATCAGGACGGTCTCGGCGCCGAACCTGGCTAGCCCCCAGGCGACGCCTTCGGGGAGCGCCCCGGCCAGGCTCGCGGGGACCTCCTCCGTGTCCTGGGGCGGCGGCTGCGGACGCAGGCCGGCGACGCCATCCACCAGCAGACCGACACGACCCCGGTCCTCGACCTCCACCACCACGACGCGGTACGCCGGCCCGGGCGCGGACTCGCCCCCCAATCTGAGCCGCAGGTCGACCACGGGCATGGTTTCGTCACGGAGCGTAGCTATACCTACCACCGACGGCGGCGCGAACGGGACGCGGGTGACGGGCGGCGGCTCGGCCACCTCCCGCACGATGCCGACGGGCAGTCCGCACGTCCGGCCACCCGCCATGACGACCAACAACTGCGCGTATTCTTCGCCGGCCGCACTGGAATCGTTCATGTCCCTCCGCCGAGGCTGGACCCCGCCCGATCGTAGGGGAGTCGGCCGCGCGCGTGCAACCAGCGAGGGGCCCGGCGTACCTTGGCGCCCGATGATCCGTGACGACTCCGAGCCGAACGGCGGAGACTCCGTTGAGCTGAGGCTCTTCGGCCACCCCCCGAGCGCCGCGCGCGCCGTGATAGCGAACCGCTCGGTCGGGTGGCGCTGGAGCCGCGCGCTCGTGACCGGCCTGGGCGCGATCGGCGCGGCGGCTTTGGGGGCGCTGATCCCGCCGCACGTCCCGTGGGTGGCGGTGATCCTGAGCCTTGGCGGCGTGCTGGCCGTGCGCAGGCTCCTGGAAGAGCGTACGCTGCTCGGCCTCGACGGCAACTGCCCTCGCTGCTCGGCCGTTCAGGCGCTGGGTCGCCCGACGCGCCTGCGCGTCCCGCACAGGTTGCACTGTCCGAGCTGCGGGCACCGCCTGGAGCTGTGGCCGACCGACCTGCAGCGCTGATGCGCCAGCGGCGGGCTGGCTGGCCCGACGCGGAGGGAGGCGCCCCGGAGGCCACCGGTGGGGGGAACGATCGGGGGTGGGTCGGCGTAGTGGCAACCGCATCGGACACTGTTTCCAAGGACAAACCCGGCATGACCATCACCCGGCACCTCCGCGGCGTGGGCCCGGCGGCGAGGGCGACCCTGCTCGTCGCGGTCGCGACGGCCTCCGTCGCGCCCCTGGCGGCCCAGGACGAGGCCCTTTCCCGGCGGGCGTCGGATGCGCGCGTGAAAGGCGCCGAGGACGCGCCGGTCACGGTGTTCGAGCTCGCCGATTTCGAGTGTCCGTTCTGCCGGCGCTTCACGGACGAGGTCCTACCGCTGCTGGACAGCGCCTACATCTCGACGGGCAAGGTCCGTTGGATCTACGTGAACTACCCGCTGCCCAACCATCCTCGGGCGTGGGCCGCCGCCGAGGCCGCGATGTGCATCGGCTCGGCGGGGGGCGACTTCTGGCGCGCGCACGACGAGTTCTTCGTCAAGCAAACCGCCTGGGCCAACGGGGGCGATCCCGCTGCGATCTTCCTGGCGATCGCACTAGCGGCGGGCGCCGACGCGGCCACCTGGCAGCGCTGCGTGGACGACGACCTGGTCGCGCCGGTGCTGGTGCAGGACCTCATGTCGGCGGCGCAGACCGGCGCCACCGGGACGCCTGCCTTCATCATCGACCAGCGCGAGCTGTTCGTGGGCGTGCGCCCCTTCGACGACTGGGTCGCGGTTCTGGACGCGGCGCTGGAGCGGGCCGCGTCCGAGGGAGAGGCCGGCGGCGACCAGTAGGCCGCGCGCCGGCGCGGGGTCACGCGTCGTCCAGTGTGTAGGCCGCCACCAGTCTGCGCCCGTCGACGTACAAGCGCGCTAGCACTTCGGGCTCCTCGCGCAGCGCGTCGACGATGCGCTCGTGTCGCCCCAGGACTTCCGCGGGAAGCCGTAGATCCAACTCGTGAAACGACCCGCTGTCGGCGAACACGAGCCTGACGGCGACCTGCTTGGAGCGGCGCACCCTCAGCGCTCGAGCGCGGCGTCGATCAGGGCGCGCACCGCGTCCTCGGTAGCGGGTTGCGCGCGCGTCCCGTTCACGAACACGGTCGGCGTCGAGCTCACACGCAGCTCCTGCCCCAGGCGCACGCTGGCGCTGACCTCGGTGGCGAAACGGTCGCTCTGCAGGCAGGCCTCGAAGTTTCCCTGATCCAGCCCGACCAGACCCGCGTACTCCACGAACTCGTCGGTAGCGCGCCGCTCCGCCGACCACACGGGCTGGCGCCCGAAGAGCACGTCGTGGTACGCCCAATAGCTGTCCTGATCTCCGGCGCACCTGGCGGCCCGGGCCGCCAGCACCGCGTGCTGGTGGATGTTGGTCAGCGGGAAGTCGTAGAACGTCAGCCGGGCGGATCCCGCGTCGATGTAGGACTGCAGGGTCGGAAGCACGTTGGTGGCGAACGCGCGGCAGCCGGGGCACTGATAATCAGCGAACTCGATGATCTGCACCGGAGCGTCGGCGTCGCCCTTGAGGATTCCCTGCGCCAGCTGGATCAGCTCCTGCGGATCCGGGGCCTCATCCTCGGCGAATTCCACGATCTCGGTTGCGGCGCCGCCGCCCCCGAACATCGACCAGGCCAACGCCGCGGCTCCCACGATGGCTATGACCGCGATGATCATCACCGGGCCGTTGGTCTTCGCTCGCGACTCTGCGCGCTCGCGTCGGTTCCTGCTCACATCGCCTCCTGAATCTTTTTTCGTTCTCGGCCGCGCGGTCCCGGTGCTCGCCGGCCGGCGGTCGGTTCGTACGCTCTCATGGTGGGGCCGCAGAAGACTATCGCCGGACCCTCCGAGCCGAAAGCCGGTCGCCGTTCGCCGCTCAGCCCAGGATCGCGTGCACCGCGGCGCGGGTATCGGTCAGGTCGCTGAGCACCACGCTGGCGCCCGCCGACCTCAACTCCGCCTCGCCGTAGTCGCCGGTCGCGACCGCCACCGTGCGGGCCCCCGAGAGCGCTCCGCACTCAACGTCTCTGGGCGTATCTCCCACCACCACGACGCCTTCCACGCGGATGCCCAGCGCGCGGGCGCGCGCCACAGCGACCGCCGGCAGATCCGGACGATGAGCCGAATCCGAGCCGTAGGCGCCGAAGGAAAAATGCTCGGCGAGGCCCGCGGCCTCCAGCTTGAGCCGGGCCCCTTCCTCCACGTTGCCGGTCAGGAGGCCCGGTGCGCAGCGCGCCTCCAGGCCGACCGCGTCCAAGAGCTCGCGCACTCCCGGCAAAGGCACGGGGCGCGCAGCGGGGTCTCGCAGCCCGTCTTCCAGCAGGTGCACGTAGCGGCGCAGCAGACGGTCGACGCCGTCGTCGATCGCGGCCTCCGAGATCCCCGTGCCCCCCAGGACCTCGCGCGCAATCTGAGGATCGGTCTTGCCGCCGAACTCGTGTCCGTCGATCACGCCCACCGTGCCGAACACCTCCCGGAGCGAAGCCCGGAACGCCCTGCGGGGCACGGGCCCGGTGCGCACCAGCGTGCCGTCGATGTCGAACAGGACTATGCGAGCCGACCGATCCGATTCCATGGCCCGAGTCTTCGTCAGGCGGGCTGTGTGACGGCGCGGATGACCGCCCGCGCCGAGACCTCGGCGGCGCCCGCGCACAGCGCGAGCAGCGCGCGGGGGTCGACCTCGGCCGTCGCCTCCGCGGTGCCCACGGCGAAGACGATGTCGCCGTCGAAGGGGGTCCCGTAGGGGGTGATCCGGCGGGCCAGCCCGGAGGACGCGGCGCGCGCCAGCACGCGCAGGGACGGGCGCTCGAGGGGGGCGTCCGTGGCGAGGACCGCGAGCGTGGTGTTGGTGCCCGCCGCTGAGCCCGAAATCGAGCCGCCGGCGTTCGCCAGGCCGCGCGCCACGTCCGCCCAGGCGCCGCCGGGCGTGCGCGCGCCGGCTACTATCGCGCCGGTCTCGTCGCGCACGTCGCCGACGGAGTTGGCCACCACCAGCGCGGCCACGACGTGCGGCCCCACGCGCACGGACCACGACCCTACGCCGCCCGCGGACGGGGTCGTGTCGGGCAACAGCTTGCCCACCGTGGCGCCCGTCCCGGCGCCCACCCGTCCTTCGGCAACCGGTCCCGCGTCGGCCGCTGCGCAGGCGGCGGCGCCCATCGCCTCGTCCGGCCTGCGCGAGGCGTCGCCTTCCGCCAGGTCGAAGAGCACCGCCGCCGCGACGATGGGCACGCGCGCGACGCCCGCGTCGAAGCCTCGCCCCCGCGCCTCCAGCCAGCGCGCCGCGCCGTCCGCGGCGGCGAGGCCGAACGCTGAACCACCGGTCAGCAGGATAGCGTCCAGCCGGCCGGCCACGTGGTCGGCGCTCAGCGCCCCCAGCTCTCGCGTGCCCGTGGCGGAACCCCGGACATCCGCGGCGGCCCGGAATGGGCCCAGAACGATCGTACACCCGGTGCGCGCGTGGGCGTCCGTCGCGTGCCCGACGGCGAGATTGGGGACGTCCGTCAAGGAAGGCATGCGGGGGGCCTCAGGCGGCGGCGGCCCGGGCCTCGGCCCTGCCTCTGACCGCCTCCGCGAACGCCGCGAACAGGCGCCGATCGGGGTGCTCTTCCGGCGCGTCGTCGGGATGGCGTTCGGGGTGCCACTGGACGCCCACGACCCACCCCGCGTCCGCTTCCACCGCCTCCACGACGCCGTCGGGCGCCCACGCGGTGGCGCGCAGTCCAGCGCCCACCTCCCGAATGGCCTGGTGGTGGAAGGAATTCACCTCGAATTCCTCGGCGCCGACGACACGCGCGAGGCGCGAGTCGGGCGCCGCCCGCACGTCGTGCGCGGTTGAATGCCAGGCGCCGCTCTGGCGGTGCGCGATCGTGCCCGGCTTCTGGCTGGGAAGATCCTGCCACAGCGTACCGCCGTAGGCCACGTTCAAAACCTGGGCGCCGCGGCACAGCGCGAGGATGGGCATGCCGGCCTCGAGCGCCAGGCGCAGGGCGCGCAGCTCCACGTGATCCCGTGCGCCGTTGACCGTTCCCAGTCGGGGGTGTGGGCTCTCTCCAAACGTGGACGGGTGCAGATCCTCGCCCCCGGCCAGGGCGAGTCCGTTCGCCAGGCCGATCAGGGTGGCGATCGAGGCTTCATCGTGGGTCGGGGATATCAGCAGCGCGGCCATGCCGTAGCGCTCTATCCAGCCCGTGTAACGGCTGTCGAGGTACGTCACCGGACCGCGATCGATACCGGACTCCAGAAGGCTCGTCGTGGGCATGGCGACGAGGGGGCGCCGGCTCCCGCCCCGCTTGCTCACTTACCCTTGCCGGTCTTCTTGGCGGGTACCTTCTTGGCGGACGCCTTCTTGGCCGGCGCCTTCTTGGCCGGCGCCTTCTTGACCGGCGCT
>JBDLIA010000072.1 GCA_039715185.1 Gemmatimonadota bacterium | reverse complement strand
TCGGCATGGGTCGGTCGGAACGCATCCCAGAGCGGGACGCAGCCGTAGAAGTTCTTGAGCGCGCAGGTGACACCCGTGACGCGGTGGTCCTTGGGCACGGGGAGATTGATGATGTGGTCGCAGACCCGGGTGACGATCCGGGAAACGGGGAGGCGGAGACCTCGCGACGGGATCGCTGCACGGACGCTGCGGTCGTAGCCCAATCCCGGCGGGCGGGGGAGGGTGCACAGAACGCGCGGGGCGGCCCGGGAGTCCAGTGCGAATCCCGCCCGCTCCATTCCCTGGTAGTAGGCACCTTCGGGTCGCTCGAGGTCTCCATAGAAGCGCATGCGCATCGGCCCGAGGCGCCCCAGGTTGTCCCAGATGACGACGTCGCGGCGTTGTACACCGACCTTGGCCAGGCTCGCGACCAGAGCGTCCACGACTTGTCGGTGGGGGGCCAGGTGGACGGCGACGGTGTTGAGCTTGACCCCGACGACGTGGCCCGGACGTAGCTCCGAGAGGAGGGAGGCCCATGCGGTCCGCTCATCCGGCTCCCCGGTGAGGACAGAGAGGCCGCGAGCGAGCACCTCGCGGATGACGTCCCCGCACGGCGCACCGGAGGCGTCGAGGGCGTCGTCGTCCCGGGCGACGACGAGCCGGCTCGGACCGCCGGGGACGGCCTCTGGATCGCGCCCGTCGAGTGGACCCGGCGGGCGCGCCTGGATCCACCGCTCGCGTTCGCGTTCCCGGACTGCCCGATCGAAGAACCCGAACCCTCTCACGGGTGGCTTCTTCTCGCCTTACAGGCCGAGCTCTCGCGCGATCATGTCGCGCTGAAGCTCGCTCGAGCCCTCGCCGAGCTCGAAGACCTTGCAGTCGCGGTAGAAGCGCTGGATCGGCGACTCGGACATGAAGCCCGCGGCACCGTGGTAGTGGAGTGCGCGCTCCACGATGCGCGTGCAGGCCTCCGTGGCGTAGAGCTTCGCCATGTTGGCCTCGCGGCCGTGGGGGAGGCCCCGGTCCGCGGCAATGGCGGCGCGGTGGCAGAGCAGGCGCGCGGCCTCGACCTGCACGGCCATGTCCGCGATGCCGAAGCGCACAGCCTGGAAGGAGCCGATGGGCTGCCCGAACTGTACCCGCTCTCCGGCGTACGCCAGAGTGGCTTCGAAGGCCGCGCGGGCCACGCCCGTGGCGAAGGCTGCCGAGGCGATTCGGCCGAGGGTCAGGGTCCGAAGGGCGTCGAGGAACCCCCGGTTCTCTCTTCCGATCCGGTTCTCGCGCGGCAGGCGGCAGTCCTCGAAGACGAGCTCGGCCATCTCCGAGGCGCGCACGCCCAGCTTCGAGAGCGATCCCGCCACACGGAAGCCCGGCCGATTGCGCTCCACGAGAAAGAGCGAGAGCCCTTTCAGCCGCTGCTCGGGCGCCGTCGAGGCCACCACGACCAAGAAGTCGGCGATGGGGCCGTTGGTGATGAAGAGCTTCGATCCGTCGAGAACGTAGTCATCCCCGTCGGCCACGGCGCGGGTCGCCACGGAGCCGGCGTCGGACCCGGCGCCGGCTTCGGCGAAGGCCCACGCCCCGATCTTCTCGCCCCGCAGCGCGGGCGGCAGCCACGTCTTCTTCAGCGTCTCGCTGCCGAAGGCTTCGAGCGCCGCACAGGCGAGCGCCATATGAACGTAGATTCCAAGCGCGATGCCCGCGGAGCCGTAGGCCAGCTCCTCGCACAGGATCGCGTAGTCCAGGCAGCTGCCCCCCGATCCGCCGACTTCCTCGGGGAAGCGCAGGCCCAGGTAGCCGAGCTCTCCCAGCTTCGGGAAGAGCTTCACCGGATACCGTTCCTCGGCGTCGCAGGCGGCGGCGATCGGTGCGATCTCCTTCGCCACGAACTCCCGGAGGGTCCGCTGCAGCTCGCGCTGCTCGTCGGAGAGGTAGAAGTCGGGCTCGGCCATCTCAGCGTCCCTTGAAGACCGGCGCGCGCTTCTCGTCGAAGAAGGCCCGGACCCCCTCCTGGTGATCCTCGGTCTGGATGCAGTTCACCTGGGCGAACACCTCGTAGTCGAACTCTGCGTCGCGATCGAGATCGAGCGAGCGGCGGATTGCGCGCTTCGTGAAGGCCAGCGCGATGGGCGGACCGCTGCGCAGGCGCTCGGCCAGTGCTTCGACTTCAGTGTCGAGATCCTCGGCGGCAACCACCCGGTGGACGAGCCCGAGTGCGAGAGCCTCGTCGGTGCGCACGAGCTTTCCGGTCATCATCATCTCCGTGGCGGCGCCGAGGGGGATGAGGCGGGGCAGGTAGTAGCCGGCCGACATGTCGCAGCCGGCGAGACCGATGCGGACGAAGGGCGCGCCTAGTCGGATGCCCTCGACCGCGATGCGGAAGTCGCAGGCGATCGCGAGTCCGAAGCCACCCCCCACGGTATCGCCCTGGAGCTTCGCGATCACCGGGATGTCGAGGTCCGCAATGCGGCGCACGGGATCCAGGTAGTGGTCGACGATCGGCTCCCACTCGGCGGGCTTGCGCAGGGTCATTTCTGAGCGGTCGGCGCCCGCACAGAAGGCGCGGCCTTCCGCGCCGAGGACGAGGACCCGATCGTCGCTGCGCCGGACCGTGTCCAGCGCGTCCACCAGGGCATCGAGCATCCCGAAGCTGAGCGCGTTCATCCGCTCGGGCTGGGCCAGCGTGATCGTCGCGATGCCGTCCTTGCTCTCGAGTCGCAGCGGTGCCGTCATGTCCTCTCCAGCGGGCGGAAGGCGTAGCCCAGGTCCACGTCAGCCCTCCAGGCCGAAGGCGCGAATCGTGTTGTCGCGCACGATCTTTCGATAGGCCGTGTCGGAGACACCGAGCTCGCGCAGCTCCTTGAGCGTGCGGTCGAAGGTGAGCAGCGGGTAGTCCGTCGCCCAGAGCACCTTGTCCTGACCGTAGGTACTCGCGAACTTCACGAACTCCTCGGGCCAATGCTTGGGCGTGCGCGCACTCGTCTCGACGTACACGTTCGGGTGCTTCCAGGCCAGGATCATCATCTCTTCGTGCCAGGGCTGACCGATGTGACAGCCGAGGATCACGAGCTCGGGGAAGGCGAGGGCGACCTCGTCCAGATAGATCGGGCGTCCCGCCTCCGAGGGCAGAAGCGGCCCCGTGTGCCCGACCTGGATCGCGACCGGCAGCGAGAGCTCCACGCACTTCGCGTAGATGGGCCAGTACATCTTCTGGTTGGGCGGGGCGCCCACCATGCCGTCGCCATAGGCGTACGGCTCGAGGCGTAGGCCCCGGAGCCCGAGTTGCTTCGCGAGGCGCCCGATCTGGCGGACCACGTCCATCGGCTTGCCACGCGGATCCACGGTCCCGACCCCGGTGAAGCGGTCGGGATGCTTGCCGCAAATCTCGGCCACCTCTTCATTCCTGATGATCTCGACGTCGCCGTAGCCGAAGGCCGAGAGCATCAGCCTCTCGACGCCGGCGGCGTCCATGTGGTCGATCATCTCCTCGGTGGTCATCCCGCGCTCGAACAGCTCGAGCGTGCCGTAGCGCTTGAAGATGTGGATGAACTCAGCGGGCCAGCGATCGAGGGTGCCGGGCAGCACCAGCGTGGCCCAGGCGTCGATGGCTCCGACGGACTCGGTCATGGCGATCTCCTCTCCGGCGGAGGCGCGAGCCTCTGACGCCTTGGTGGACGCGGAGAGTAACAGGTTGACAGAAGTTCATCAACTGTTAGCCTGCTCATGATGACGGCTGAGCCCGATCGACTTCCCGCGCAGCCACCGGACACCCGCGACGGCATCCTCGAGGCCGCCCGGCGGCGCTTTCTGCGCTTCGGGGCCCGAAAGACGACGATGGACGAGGTCGCCCGGGAGGCGGGCTGCTCGCGGACCACCCTCTACTCGCACTTCCGCAACAAGGAGGACCTCTACGCGAGCCTGCTCGAGCAGGACGCGGAGGCGTTCATCCAGGAGGCGTCGGGCGTGCTCGCGACCGAGGCGGGCGCGGGCAAGAAAATCCGCCGCATCGTCGAGATCACGCGGCGCACCTACGCGCGAAACCACGTCATGCGCCTCGCGCTGGCCGGCGACGCCGAGATGAGCCTCGAGCCGGTCGCGCACGCCTTCACCCGCGATCAGGAGCGGCGCATCGTGGCTCTGCTGCGCCAGGTGCTCGAGGAGGGAGTGGAAGAGGGGTCCCTGCGGTCGCTCGACACCGAACGGGTTGCCTACCTGATGTTCCACCTGGGGCGCTTCCTGGTCGAGCGCGAGACGGCCGGAATCGGCGACTACCCCTTCGACGAGATCGTGGCGCTCATGGACGAGGTCTTCGCGCGCGGAATCGGGAAGCCTCGTTCCAAGCGGCGCTGAGGAGAGTCTCTTGGTCAGCTTCGCCCTTTCCGACACGATCCAGGCGGTCCGCGAGCTCATGCACAAGTTCGCGGAGAACGAGATCCGGCCGGTTGCCCCCGAGCACGACGAGGAGGAGTCCTTCCCCTGGAAGGTCCTGGAGAAGGCCAGGGAGATCGGGATCCTCCTCGACTACGCCCGCCCCGCGGAGGAGTCCGAAAACGACCGCGCGGAGAACCCGATGGCCGCCGAGCGCAACCTCCTGTCCGCAGTCGCGGCCGAAGAGCTGGGCTGGGGCTGTGCAGGGATCACCATCGCGATCCAGGGGACCGCCTTCGCAGCGGCCCCTGTCCAGATGATGGGGAGCCCGGAGCAACGCGCGGTCTTCGGCGAGTGCCTCGAGGGGCGCGACGAGGAAGGCCATCTCAAGGTGGCGAGCCTGGCGTTGACGGAGCCGGACGCCGGATCGGACCTCTCGCGCGTCGCTACGACCGCGGTGAAGGACGGCGATCACTACGTCCTGGGTGGCCGCAAGCAGTTTGCGACCAACGGCAGCATCGCGAGCGTCTACGTCGTCTGGGCCTCGATCGATCCGTCCGCAGGCCGAGCCGGCCTGCGGGCATTTGTCGTCCCGCGCGGCACGCCGGGGCTGATCCCGGGGAAGAAGGAGCGCAAGCTCGGAATCCGGGCCTCGGACACGGCGGGCCTGAGCCTCGAGGACTGTCGGGTGCCCGCTGCCCAGATGCTCGAGCCTCGCAGGTCGGGCCGCGGCGGAGCCAAGGGGGTGCTCGACGCCACGCGTCCCATGGTGGGGGCTCTGTCTCTCGGGGTGGCGCGAGCGGCGCTCGAGGTCGCCACCCAGCACGCGAGGGAGCGCGTCCAGTTCGGAGAGCCCATCGCCAAGAAGCAGGGGGTCGCCTTCCAGCTGGCCGACATGGCCATGGAGATCGAGGCCGCGCGCGGCCTGGTGTGGAAGGCGGTCTGGATGGCGGACCATGGGATCTCGAACGCCGCGATCGCGGCCATGTCGAAGGCGAAGGCTGCCGCCGTCGCGATGGACACGACGACGAAGGCAATCCAGATCCTCGGTGGCTACGGCTTCTGCCGCGACTACCCCGTCGAGAAGTGGTTCCGCGACGCCAAGATCATGGACATCTTCGAGGGCACAGGCCAGATCCAGCGCACGATCATCGCGCAGGACCTGACCGGCCTCGACTGCAAGTAGGAAGCCGCGATGGCCTTTCCCCGCTGGACCGAGGAGCACCATGCCTTCCGCCAGAGCGTGCGTCGCTTCGCAGAGGAGGAGATCCGTCCCTTCGCGGAGAAGTGGCAAGCCGAGGGCTGGTTCCCGGACGAGCTCTTCCGCAAGGCGGGTGAGGTGGGCCTCCTGGGCGTCCGCTTCGACCCGAAGTGGGGCGGCAGCGGACTCGACTACTGGTACACGGTGATCCTCGTCGAGGAGCTCGTGCGCGGCCGCGACATCGGCTGTGTGGTGGGGCTCCTGGTGCAGTGCGAGATGGCCACGGCCGTGATCCACGACCACGGAACCGACGCGCTTCGGAAGGAATGGCTCGTGCCAGCGATCACGGGCGAGCGCATCGCGGCACTCGGCGTCTCGGAGCCCAGCGGCGGCTCTGACGTGGCGTCGCTCCAGACGACGGCGAAGGTCGACGGCGACGACTTCGTGATCAACGGCTCGAAGATCTTCATCTCGAACGGGGCACGGGCGGACTTCGTGACGCTGGCCGTCCGCACCGGTGGACCGGGACCGGACGGCGTGAGCCTCGTCGTCTGCCCCACGGACGCGAAGGGCTTCCAGGTGGGCCGCCGCCTCCAGAAAGTGGATCTCCATTCGACCGACACCGCCGAGCTCTTCTTCGACGACGTGCGCATCCCACGCCGCAACCTCATCGGCGAGGAGGGTCGCGGCTTCCGCTACATCATGGGCGCGTTCCAGGGCGAGCGCCTCGTGCTCTCGGTGATGATGAACGCGCTCTGCGACGACGTGCTCCGCGAGACCCTCGCCTACCTGGCCGAGCGCAAGGCCTTCGGGCGACCCATCGCCTCCATGCAGGCCTGGCGCCACCGCATGGCCGACTGGATGACCCGGCTCGAGGCCTCCCGCGCGTTGACCTACCGCGCGGCGGAGCAGCTGGCCACGGGCGACCCGGAGGGCGAGCTGACGGTCAGCATGTCGAAGCTCTACGGAGCGGACCTGATCCGCGGGCTCATCCTCGACTGCGCGCATGCTTTCGGCGGCTACGGCTTCATGGAGGAGAACTACGTGGCGCGCTGTTCGCGCGGCGTGCAGAACTGGGGGATCGGCGCGGGGACCAGCGAGGTCATGCGCGAGATCATCGCCAAGCGCCGCATGCCGGCAGGGCCCGCGTGACCCGCCGGGCCGTCATTGCGGGCATGGGCCACACGGAGTTCGGGAAGCTCGAGGGGCGTACCGCGTGGCATCTGGAGGCGGAGGCTGCTGCGGCCGCCGTGGCGGACGCCGGGCTGCAGCCTTCGGACGTGGACGGGCTGCTCACCGATCCGGGGCCAAGCCAGGGGATCCTCGACGGGATCACTCCGCACTTCCTGCGGCTCGGCGCCCAACTCGGCCTCGATCCCGACTACACGGGATCGGAGATCCTCGGAGGCGCCGGAAGCGTGACCATCGTGGAGCGCGCTGCCCTCGCGGTCGAGGCGGGGCTCTGCGAGGTGTGTCTCTGCATCTACGGCGACAGCCCGCTCTCGAGCGCGGGCGCCTTCCAGTACGGGCGGGGCGATGAGGCGGCCTTCGGCCTCTTCGGTGCCGTGGGCCTGCACGCACTGGCAGCGCGGCGTCACATGCACCTCTACGGGACGCGGTCCGAACAACTGGGGGAGGTTGCCGTCGCGGCGAGGGCCCACGCGGCCCGCACGCCGCACGCCCAGAAGCGCCGGCCGATCACGATGAAGGACTACCTGGCCTCCGAACCGCTGGTCGAGCCGTTGCGCAAGCTCGACTGCTGTCTGGTCTCCGACGGAGCTGCCGCCGTGGTCGTTACCAGCGAGGAGCGTGCCGGCGACCTCCGCCATCCCGCCGTCCGGATCCTTGGCCACGCGCAGGCCCACAGCCTGTCCACCTACTCTTCGCCGGGGCATTTCGAGGTGCTGCCCGCGGCCCGCTGCGGCCCGAAGGCCTTTGCCCGGGCAGGCGTGACGGCGGCCGACGTGGACGTGGCGTTGCTATACGACTGCTTCACGATCGTCGTGCTGCTCCAGCTCGAGGACTACGGCTTCTGCAAGAAGGGCGAGTCCGGACCCTTCGTCGAGGGCGGGCGCATCGGTCCCGGCGGCAGCTTGCCGGTCAACCCGAGTGGTGGACTTCTCGCCGAGGGCTACGGCAGCGGGATGCTCCACGTGATCGAGGCCGTGCGCCAGCTGCGCGGGGAGGCCGGCGAGCGTCAGATCCCGGACGCCGAGGTCGCGCTCGTCTCGGGACACGGCCTCGCCATGAACACCCACGCGACCCTCGTGCTCGGGAGCTGAAACGATGCGCGATCCGCAGCCGCCGCTGCCTTCACCCGACGCTCTGACGGCGCCTTTCTGGGAGGCCTGCCGGAGGGGAAGGCTCGAGGTCCCGGCCTGTGCGGACTGCGGGCATCGCTTCCTGCCCGCCGGACCGTGCTGCCCACGTTGCTGGTCCCCCCGCCTCGCGTCGCACGAGGTCTCCGGGCGCGGGTGCATCTTCAGCTTCGTCGTCTATCGGCGGACCTACCACCCGGGAATGCCGGCTCCCTACGTGGTCGCCCTCATCGAGCTCGACGAGGGACCGCGACTGATCTCGAACATCGTCGGCTGCGCGCCGGAGGAGGTCGCCGTCGACATGCCGGTCCAGCTCCGCTTCGAAGAGGCAGGCGACTTCAACCTGCCCCGCTTCACGCCCGTGCCCGTTGAGGGGGGGAATCCGTGAATATCCGCTTCGAGTGCGAGGGGGCCGTGGCGCTCCTGACGATCGATCGCCCGAAGGTGCACAACGCCCTCGACCTCGAGACCAGCGACGCGCTCGTCGATGCCTGGGCACGGTTCCGCGACGACGACGCTCTGCGCGTCGCGATTCTGACCGGCGCAGGCGAGCGCGCCTTCTGCGCCGGCGCCGATCTCCGCGCCGTCGGAGACTTCTACAAGAAGCTCACCTCGGCGCAGCGCCTGCGGCGTTCGGAGCAGGTGCCCGGCCTCGGCGGCATCACGAAGAACCTCGCCATCGACAAACCGATCATCGCGGCCGTGAACGGGCACTGCCTGGCGGGCGGGCTGGAGATCGCGCTCGCCTGCGACCTCCGTCTCGCCTCCGAGAACGCGACGTTCGGCCTCCCGGAGGTGACGCGTGGCATCATCCCGGGCGCGGGCGGAACCCAGCGCCTTCCCCGCTTGATCGGTCCCGAGCGCGCCCTCGACCTGATCCTGACCGGTCGCCGCATCGACGCCCGCGAGGCGGAGCGCATGGGTCTCGTCACTCGCGTGGTGCCTCTGGGCGAGCTCCGCCGGGAGGCCCTTTCCGTGGCGAGCGCCGTCGCGCAGAACGGACCGCTCGCAGTGCGGGCGGCGAAGGCCGCCGTGTGGCGCGGCCTCGACGTCCCTCTCGAGGAGGGCCTGCGCCTCGAGCAGCTGCTCGCCGAGCCCGTGCGCCAGAGCGAAGACGCGCAGGAGGGCCCGCGCGCCTTCCTCGAGAAGCGCAAGCCCGAGTTCAAGGGGAGATAGCCCGATGCCCGGCCCCCCGCGTCGCCACGTCGGCCAGTACGTCGCCTCGGGAGACTGGAGCGACTACTGGACCACCCGCATCAGCCGCGCCGAGAGCGGGAAGATCTCGGTGCGCGGCTACCCGATCGAGGAGCTGATCGAGCACCTCAGCTACAGCGAGGCCGCGTTTCTGCTGCTGCGCGGAGAGCTTCCCGACGAGCGGGAGGCCTCGCTCTTCGACCTGGCGCTCCGCAGCGGGATGGATCAGCAGCTCATCAACTCGGCCGCCTGCGCCGCCCGCTACACCGCCTCCGCCTTCCCCGACTCCCCGGTGCCCGCGCTCGCGAGCGGCATCCTCGCGAGCGGGTCCGTGACGGGTTCGCCCCAGGAGCCTGCGGAGATGCTGATCGAGGCGGTCGGCTGGGGGCTGTCCGACGAGGAAGCGGCGTCTCGTGCCCTCGATACGTGGCTCGAGCGACGCGGGGCCGTCCCAGGCCTGGGCCATCCGATGCACAAGGAGGCGGAGCCACGCGCGGTGACGCTGCGCCGCCTCGCGGCCCTGCGCGATGGCTGGCGAGAGCACGGGCGGCTGCTCGATGCGATCGAGGGCGAGCTCGAGCGGCGCAAGCGACGCCACATCCCGATCAACCTCGCGGGCGCACTCGGCGCATTGCTGGCCGACCTCGGCTTCGACCCCCTGGCGATCGGCGGGATCGGGGCGCTCGGCTACGGCATGGCGCTGCTGGCCCACATCGTGGAGGAGATCCGCGAGGGCGTGCCGCTCCGGATCATCCCCGACGCGTTGGGAGCGCACTACGCGGGACCTGCGGAGCGACATCTGCCGGCGGATCGCCGCCGAGGTCGAAAGTGATCCATCCCTACGCGCACTACCCAGCGCGCGCTGCGCGGCGCTGGCCCGAGCGAGTCGCCCTGGTGGACGGCGAGCGACGGCGCACCTATCGCGAGCTCGACGAGCGTGCAACGCGGCTGGCGCGCGCTCTGATCGGCCTGGGCCTCGCACCGGGCGAGCGCGTTGCGGTCGTCCAGGAGAACCGGATCGAGTACGTCGAGACGGTGATCGCCATCGCGCGCGCCGGAGGCGCGCTGGCGCCGCTGCTCGGTGCCCTCACCGGGGGGGAGCACGCCTTCATGGTTCGCGACGCGGAGGCCCGTTTCGTCGTCGCCCTCGGCGCCGACGCGATCCCGCGCGCGAGAGAGGCGGCGGGGGAGTCTGCGAGCGTTCTCGCGCTGGCCGCCGGCGAGGGGGCCAGCGATCTGGCCTCGCTCGCGGAGGCCGAGCCTGCGGAGCCCCTCGCGATCGACCGCCTCGACCGCCCGCCCGGCTCGCTCGCCCAGATCCTCTACACCTCGGGCACCACCGGGCATCCGAAGGGCGTCACGCACAGCTACGCCAGCGTGGCAGCCGCGATGGGCGCGTGGGCCAGCGCCTTCGGCGTCGGCCCGGACGATCGACTGCTGGGTCAGCTGGCGCTCAGCCACTTCGGCGGGCGGGCGATGGACACCTGCTGGGTGGCCGGGGCGACCCTCGTGATCCTCCCGGGGCCGGATCCGAAGTCCATGCTCGGTGCCGTCGCAGAGCACCGGGTCACGATGATCCTCTTGATCCCAACGCTGCTGCGCATGCTGCTCGACCATCCGGACGCCGCGGTTGCAGACCTCTCCAGCCTGCGCGCGGTCGTCTATGCGGCCGCGCCCGCTGCTCCCGCGCTCGTGCGCCGTTCCCTCGAGCGCCTCGGTCCTGTCCTCTACACGGGCTTCGGCCAGACCGAGGCCTACGGGCTCAATACCTTCATGGATCCCGCCGAGCACGTGGCTGCGCTCGAAGCCGGGGGGGAGCGGCTCACCTCCGTGGGCCGCGAGTGCACCGCCTTCGCGCAGGTCCGCATCTGCGCGGAGGACGGAAACGAGCTGCCGCCGGGGGAGGTCGGCGAGATCTGCGTGTGCGCGCCCTGGACGACGCCGGGGTTCTGGAAGCGTCCTGAGCTCGACCGCGAGCGGCTGAGCGACGGCTGGCTCCGCACGGGTGACCTCGGTCGCATGGATGCGCAGGGCTACGTGTTTCTCGCCGACCGCAAGGAGGACAAGATCATCACGGGCGGGTTCAACGTCTACCCCGCCGAGATCGAGGGGGCACTGGCGGAGCACCCCGCCGTGGCCGAGTGCGCCGTCTTCGCGATTCCCGACGCGAAGTGGGGCGAGGCCGTCAGAGCCGCCGTGACGCTGCGTCCCGGTCACACGGTGGATCCCGAGGACCTGGTCGCCTTCTGCAAGGAGCACCTGGCGCGCTTCAAGGTGCCGAAGGCCATTGACGTGCGCGAGGAGCTCCCGAAGACCGGCGTCGGCAAGATCCTGCGTCGCGCCTTGCGCGAGCCGTGGTGGAAGGATCAGGAGCGAGGCGTCCACGGCGCCGAGTAGGGGAAGTCGATGAAGGCAGTACGTCTCTACGAGGGACCCGAGGTCCGGGTCGAGGACACGCCCGAGCCCGAGGTGGGCACGGGGCAGATCCGCGTCGCCGTCCAGGCCGCGGGCGTGTGCGGCACCGACCTTCATGCCGCGTACGGCCGTCTCCCGGTGCCGACGTTGCCGGTGATCATGGGGCACGAAGGCGCGGGCATCGTGGAAGCGGTGGGGGAGGGAGTGTCCGACCTCCGAGAGGGCGACCGCGTGCTGCTCCTCCCGAGCGAGACCTGCGGTGCCTGCCCGGCCTGCGAAGCCGGACACCTGGGCCTCTGCCCGGGTGCACGGATCTTCGGCATGGCCCGGGACGGCACCTTCGCGGAGAGGATCGCGGTTCCGGCCTCGTGCGCGCTCCCGCTTCCGGCCGAGATCCCCTTCGAACACGGGGCCATCCTCGCGGACGCGGTGGCGACGGCCTACCATGCCGTCGCGGCGCGCGCCGGCATCACCGGCGGAGAGCGGATCGCCGTCGTCGGCTGCGGTGGCGTCGGCCATCACGCCATCCTGCTGGCCCGGCTGCTCGGCGCCAAGACGATCGTGGCGGCCGACGCCAGCCCCGGGGCGCTCCGGAGGGCCGAGCAGGCGGGCGCCGACGTCACGGTGGACGTGAACGCCGCGAACCCGCGCAAGGCCATCCGCCAGGCAGCGGGCGGCGGGGGGCCCGATCTGGTGATCGAGTACGCCGGCAGGAAGGCCTCGGTCGAGCTCGCGCTGGCCTCGGTGGCGCGCGGTGGGCGTGTGATCGTGGGCGGCGTCGGAATGGAGTCTCCCGAGCTGGGAGCGCTGGTCTCCTTCGTGGGCAAGGAGATCGGTGTGCTGGGCTCGATGGGTTACACCCGTGCCGAGCTCGAGCGGGTCGTGGAGCTCACGGCCACGGGAAGGCTCGACCTGTCGGGGTCCATCACGGCGCGCTACCCGCTCGATCGCGCCGCCGAGGCGCTCGACGACCTGGCGAGCCGCCGGAACGACCCGGTGCGCCTCGCGCTCCTCCCCGGAGCGTCGTCATGAGCGGGGGAGTGCGGGCCCGGGCCGCGGTCGCTCATGCGCGCGGCGAGCCCCTTCGCATCGAAGAGGTCATGGTGCGCGACCCCGGTCCCGGCGAGGTGCGCGTGCGCATCGCCGCGTGCGGGATCTGTGCCAGCGACCTGCACGTGTGGCGCACCGGGGAGGGCATCGGCTTCCCGGCCGTGCTGGGTCACGAGGCGGCGGGGCGGATCGAGGCCGTCGGGCTGGGTGTTGTCGAGCCGGCCGTGGGGCAGGGCGTGGTCATCGCGTGGACGCCCCGCTGCGGCCGCTGCCGCGCCTGTCGCGCGGGTCGCCCTCACGTCTGCGCCGGCATCACCACCAATGCCCAGGACGGCTCACTCTCCCTGGGCGGGGTGCAGCTCGGCCGCTACATGAACGTGTCGGGTCTGGCGGAACGGGTCGTCGTCCCGGCCGGTTCCGTCGTCTCGGTTCCCGACCGGGTCCCGCTCGAGGACGCTTGCCTCGTTGGCTGTGGCGTTGCCACGGGCTTCGGCGCAGCGGCCAATACCGGGGGCGCACGATGGGGCGAGTCGGTGGCCGTGTTCGGTTGCGGCGGCGTCGGCCTCTCCGCGGTCCAAGGGGCCCGGGTGGCGGGTGCCGCACGCATCGTGGCCGTGGACCCCATCCGCTCACGCCTGGCCCTCGCTGGCCGTCTGGGTGCCACGGATCTCGTCTCGCCCGAAGACGGGGACCCGGTGGCGGCCATTCAGTCCATCATCGAGGGTGGGGTCGACCTCGCCGTCGAGGCGGTGGGGAGCGGTACCGTCGCACGCCAGGCCTTCGACGCCCTGGCGCCCGGAGGTCGGGCGATCGTGGCGGGTCTGACGGGCTTCGCAGAAGAGATCCGCGTCCCCGTGGTCTCGCTGCTGCTCGACAAGTCGCTCTCCGGCACGATCTACGGCTCCGTCGACCCCCCCCGCGACTTCCAGCGGATCTTCGAGCTCCTCGTCCGGGAGCAGATTCGGATCGAGCCGATGGCGGGGCCGGACTACCCGCTCGAAAAGGTGAATGACGCCCTCGAGGCGCTGGCCAGCGGCCGTGCGGTGCGTCCGCGCGTGCGGTTCGACGAGGAAGCATGAGTGCCACCGAATCGACGAATCCCCACTCGTCCGAGGCCGGGCGCCGGGAGGCGAAGCGCCAGGAGATGATGGCGAAGGTCCCGGATCGCTACTCAGGGCGCGCCCATTGGGCCTTCATCAACGTGACGACGCTCCTTGGAATCGGCTTCTGCCTCGCGCTGCTGGAGAGCCCGGTCTGGTGGGAGTGGCTCTTCGTCCCTGGCTTTTTCGTGTTCGCGAACGGCTTCGAATGGTGGATCCATCGGGGCCCCATGCATCACCCGACCCGCGGGCTGCGGATCCTCTACGAACGCCACACGCTCCAGCACCATGTCTTCTACCCTGATGACGACATGGCGTTCCGAGAGCCGCGCGAGCTCTTCTACGTCCTCTTCCCACCGCTCGCGCTCCCGATGCTTCTGGTGGTGAACCTCCCGATTCCGCTGTTGCTCGGCACCCTCGTCTCCGCGAACATCGCGTGGCTCTTCTTCCTCAGCGTGCTGGCCTACTACTTCGTCTATGAGTGGTTCCACTACGCGCATCACCTGCGGCGGGATTCCTGGCTGGGCCGGCGGGCCCTGGTCGGATGGCTTCGAACGCAGCACACACGTCACCACGAGCTGGCTCGAATGGAGAAGGGCAACTTCAACGTCTCCTTCCCGCTCTGGGACTGGATTCTGGGGACGATGCTGCCCGAGAACGGGGCGGACCGTGCTCCGTCGTGAGGCAGAGGTCCTCGGAAGCCTAGCGGCTTGAGCCGGAGGAGCATCCATGTCGGAATCACTGACCCTTCTCGAGGAGACGGCGGGGTCCGCCCTGCTGACCCTCAACCGGCCCCAGAAGCGCAATGCTCTCTCGCGCGCACTGCGCGACGAGATCGTGCGCAGGCTCGACGAGCTGGGGAAGAACGACGCGATCCGGGTCGTGGTGCTGACCGGTGCGGGACCGGCCTTCTGTGCGGGCTTCGATCGGACGGAGCTTCTGGGCGGCGATGAGATGGCCGAGGTCTTTGCGGACGCGACCGAGTACCACCGCCGGGTCTATACCTTCGCGAAGCCCCTGATCGCCGCCGCGAACGGACCGGCGCTCGGCGGCGGCTGCGACCTGGCGGCCATGTGCGACTTCCGTCTGGCTGCCAGCACAGCGGTCTTCGGCCAGCCGCAGGTGCGCTTCGGTGCGCCGGTGGCCTACGACCTGATGAGAGCGATCCTGGGGACGGGGACGGCGCGCGAGATGTGCCTCACCGGGCGCCGCTACGATGCCCGCGAGGCACTGGCCATCGGCCTCGTCAACCGCGTCGTCGAGCCGGCCGAGCTCCTCGAGACAGCGAAGGCCCTGGCGGGGGAGATTGCGGCGCTTCCCGACGGGATGGCCGGGGCCGCGAAGCGGAGCTTCCTGGCGCAGCAGCCCCCGCTCTTCGAGTCCTGAGCGATGGAGGTCCGCGATCTCGGTGGCAAGGTCGCTCTCGTCACCGGCGCCGCCTGCGGCATTGGCAGGGAGACCGCTCTGGCGTGCGCGCGCCGCGGCGCGGACCTGGTGATCTGCGACGTCGACGAGGCGAGACTCGCCGAGACAGAGCAGGAGATTCGCGGCCTCGGGCGCGAGGTCCTCGCCCGGCGCGTCGACGTCGCGAGCCGCGACGAGGTCGGTGAGCTGGCCGAGGCCGTCCACCAGGAAATCGAGGCCGTGGACCTCCTGGTGAACAACGCCGGCGTGGGTCTGGGCGGGCTCTTTCTGGATACGCCGCTCGAGGACTGGGAGTGGATCGCGCGGATCAACCTCTTCGGCGTGATCCACGGCTGCCACTTCTTCCTGCCGGCGATGCTGAAGCGCGGGCGCGGAGGCCACGTGGTGAACCTGGCCTCCGCCGCCGCCTACGCGCCGCTTCCGGCGCAGTCCGCCTACGCCGCCACGAAATTCGCGGTACTCGGGCTCTCCGAGACGCTTCGCGCCGAGCTCGCCGCCAGCGGAATCGGCGTGACCGCCGTCTGCCCGGGCTTCATCAACACGTCGATCGTCGAGACCTCGCGGCTGCGGGGAGTCGTCGCGGATCCCGAGAACCGCCGCCGCACACGCGCCTTCTACCGGCGCCGCAGCTACGGACCGGAGCGTGTGGCCAGCAACATCCTGAAGGCCGTCCAGCGCAATCGCGCCGTGGCGCCGATCTCTCCCGAGGCCTGGCTGGCGTACTTCGGCATGCGGCTGGTTCCGGGGCTCTTTCGCTGGACAAACAGCAAGCTCGTCGCGCGGGCCTTGAGCGACGAGAGCTGACGCGGCGGCGAGACGTCGTGCCGCTGGGGTGTTGGACTACCGGCGGGTCGAGCGCGGGCCGCATGGGTCGCGATGGCGTACGCTGGGCCTGTCGGTGCGTGCCCGCCATGAGGGTCCGAGCGAGGAGGCGACCGTGATCTGGCTCGTGCTCGGTGTCCTGCTGTGGAGCGGCGTGCACCTCTCCAGCGCCGCGCGACCGCTCAGAGCCCGGTGCATCGCGCGGCTGGGGGAGCAGGCCTACAAGGGCGTCTTCACGCTGGCCCTCGTCACTGCGATCGTCC
>JBDLIA010000071.1 GCA_039715185.1 Gemmatimonadota bacterium | reverse complement strand
CGGAACGACGCGCCGTAGCCGTCGCTACGGCAAGGAGTTCCAACGCCGCATCCGCGGGATGCAGCGCGCGCCGAATGCCTACGGGACTTCTGCAACGGTGCACTCGGTCTACCTCCTCGCCGGATGGACGAGGCCCCGCGGTGAAGAGGTCGCCGCGGGGCGTCGTTCGTGTAGCCCGGACCCCTGCGGGGCCTGCCTAGTCCCTGCTGGTGCGGACGACGAACGAGATCTTCGTGTTGACGCGGTAGCCGGTCACGGTGCCGCCGTCTACCATCGCCTTGATGCTGGCGACCCAGACCTCCTTGATGTCCTTGACCGACTCCGAGGCCTCGCTCACGGCCGCCTGCACGGCGTCCTCGATCGAGCCCCGGGTATCGGAGATGATCTCGATGACTTTCACAACGGACATGTCGCCCTCCGGTAGTTGGTGTGTTCGAATCGTCCCGGTGCCGCGCCCATGCAAGATGGGTGCACGGGTCGGCGGCTCACGTTTCGTCGCGATTCACGTACACTAAGCGATAGCGGAGCGGCTCGCTGAGCTGGTCGCTCTCGATGCGTACGTAGAGCTCCAGGACGCGGCCGTCGGGGGAAAGGACATAGCGGTTGTACCGCGACCCATCCGGAGCGTGGAAATCCTGCAGCAGGTCACCTCCGGCCCACTCCGCGCTGACGTCCACCGGGTCGCCGGGCTTCCATTCCCAGTCGAGCAGCTCTCCATCCCACGGGATCGTCAGGTCGTGCACTTCCGTGCGGATGCGCAGCGCCCTGGGGTTGGGCTCGATGGACACCCACACGGCGGGTCTGGTGGTCTCCCGTAGACGGCCACGCGCGAAGGGCCGCTTGTACCACGGCAGGAGTCCCGCCCCACGGTCGATGATGTCCTCCACGCGGTCGCCGGCCAGGCTGTCGAGCAGGAAGACTCCCTCGATGGGAGCCACCACCGCGGAGGCCGACACCGGCGCGGCCAGAACCGCCGTCTCCTGAGCCGAGCCGGGAGCCGCCATACCGGCGGGGGCGACCGCGACGGCCGCCACCAGCGCGAGACGGGGGCGGATCACAGGCGATCCAGCAGGAAGTCGGGCGTCCAACTGGCGAACAGCGCGGACAGCACGGTGAACTTGCCCGTCAGCAGGAGCAGCCCCACGGTCACGAGCAGCACTCCGGCCACCCTGTTGACCCACGGCAGCCACCCGCGAAAGCGGGCGAACACGGCGAGGAACTTGTCCAGCGCGATGGTGGCGATTACGAAGGGGATCGCCAGGCCCGCGGAGTAGACCGCGAGCAGCGCGGTGCCCTCCGCCACCGACGCGGTGGCCGCGGCCAACGTGAGGATGCCGCCGAGCACCGGTCCGATGCACGGGGTCCAGCCGGCCCCGAACGCCACGCCCACGAGAGCCGTACCGGCGTACCCCGCCGGCTTGTCGGCCAGGTGCACGCGCAGGTCGCGGCTCGCGCCGGGCACCCTCAGGATGCCCATCAGGACCAACCCGAAGAGCACCAGCAGCACGCCGCCCAGACGCTCGATCCAGAGAGAGGACTGCTGGAAGGCCGCGCCCAGCGCCGTCGCCGAAGCTCCGAGCGCTATGAACACGGCGCTGAACCCCAGCACGAACAGCGCGCCGTGGAGAAACAGCCGTCCGCGGTCGTGCGCCGTGCGTCCCGCCGAGTCCGTCAGCTCATCCAGACTCATCCCCGTGATGAACGAGGCGTAGCTGGGAATCAGCGGCAGCACGCAAGGGGACAGGAAGCTGAGCAGGCCTGCCAGAAACGCGACCGCGAACCCTACGCTGGGAGTCTCCATCAGGCGCCTGTCTGCGTCACAAGGCCGCCCGGACGGGGGCGTCCAAGGCCTCCCGGACTGCGGCGTGGGTGGCCTGATCCGTGGGATCGAAGGTCCCGATCCAGCGCGCGACGACGACGCCTTCGCGCCCGATCAGGAAGCTCTCCGGAACGCCTATGGTGCGGTACGTCCTCGTCACCCGCTCGTCCGGATCGTGCAGCAGCGTGAAGGACACGCCGAGGTCGTCGGCGAAGGCGCGAATGGCGCGCTCCGCCCCGCGCGCGTCGATGCTCACGCCGAGGACGTGGAACCCCTCCTCGCGATAAGTCTCCTCGAGCGCCTGTAGCCCGGGCATCTCGCGGCGACAGGGGGCGCACCACGTCGCCCAGACGTTCAGCAGCACGACCTGGCCCCGCAGATCCGCGAGCGCCACCGTGTCGCCCGCCAACGTGGGCGCGGCGTACGGCGGGGCGACGTCACCAACCGCGACGCGTCGGAACTCGTTCGCGTCTCCCGAGCACGCGCCGAGCGCCAAGACGGCACCCGCCACCGTCGCCAGTCCGGCCACGCGCAGCGCCGCTCGTCGGTTGGTCCTCAACATCACTCCTCCCGCCTGGATCGTCCCGCTCCGCGTTCACGCCGCGGGCAGTGGCAATACCGGCGCACGGGGCGCCGGTTCCAGACGGACCCGGACCGAGGTCAGACGGACGATCTCCACCGGGAGCCAGGCACCCCTCAGCGCACCGGTGGTGCAACTCCCGGGGGCGCCACCGCATCGAAGCCGCCGGGGATACGTTTGTGGACCGAAGCAACGGAGCGTGAGCGATGGCAGTTGAGCGGCGTAGGTTCTTGCAGATCGGCGGCGCGGCGGTTCTGGGAGGGCTGTTGCGGCCGCGGGAGGCGCTCGCCCGGCTGGGCGCGCGCAAGTACGTGGGCGGCCGCTGGAAATTGTCGGAGGAATTCCTCGCCACGCTCCCGGGACTACTCGGAGAGCAGGCCGTGCCGGGCGTGTCCATCGCGTGGGGCACGCCGGGGACACGGCAGAGCGTGGCGGTGGCCGGCACGCGCAGCGCCGACGGCGACGCTCCGGTGACCCCGGACACGGTGTTCCCCTGCGGATCTCTTTCCAAGCCCGTGCTGGCGACCGTCGCCATTCGACTCCACAGCGCAGGTGGGTTCGACCTGCACCGGCCGCTCGTCGAGGTGCTGGACGGCGATGTACCCACCGGGGACGGGGCGAGCTCGATAACCGCCGCGCACGCGCTGCAGCACACGACCGGGCTACGCAATTGGCGCTTTTCGCTGAACGACCCGTTCGTGGCCACCGGCCGGCCCGGAGTGGCCTGGGGGTACTCCGGCGAGGGCATCATCCTCGTTCAGCGGGCGCTCGAGACGGTGACGGGCCTGGGCCTGGAGGCGCTCGCGCGCGAGCACGTGTTCGGGCCCTTCGGCATGCGCTCGAGCAGCTTCCTCCGGGCACCCGATCTGGACGCCCGCAGCGCGACCCCGTTCGTGCCGCCGGACGATCGCTTCGCCGACTTCGCCGCCTTCTTCGCTTGGAAGGAGCGGGCCTTGGTCGAATGGGCGGCGGCGGGCGGGATGGAGCCCGCGCAGCTTACCCTGGACGAGGCGCGCGCGGCCGACGCGGAGGTCGCGGCGCTCGCCGCGGAGCTGGCGGGCCGCGCCTTCCCCGCCACGGACCCCATGCCCACGTTCCTGAGCCCCAACGCGGCGGGCGGCCTGCGCGCGACCGCAGGCGACTACCTGCACTTCCTGCACGGGTGGCTGCGTGACGCCGATCTCCGGGCCGCGGCGTTCGCGCGCCCGGTGGACCACCCGCAGGGGCTTCGCTGGGGCCTCGGCTGGGGCCTGGAGGCGGAGGGAGAGCCCGGCCCGTTCTGGCACTGGGGTGAGGGGCTGGGCTATCGGGCGCTGGCCTACGCCGATCCGCGGCCAGGTGACGAGGGGGAGGCCATGGTGATCCTCACCAACGGCAATGCCGGCATGGCGATCATCGAAGCGGCCATGATCGACGCGACGGGGACGCGCTCTCCGATCTTCGACGTCATCTAGGGCGCGGCTAGCGATTCAGGTGTCGGGACACGCGCCCGTAGTACGTCTCCGAATCGATCTGACTCATGGTTTCTTCGAACGCCTCTCGCAGCGCTCCCTCCAGGCGCACCCGCTCGGCCACGGCGATGAGCGTCTCGGCCATGTAGTGGTCGGAGTCGATGCTGCGGGCGGCCACGATGACCGTGGCGATCTGCTCTTGATCGCCCGCCGAGGCGTCTATCAGCTCGCTCAACAGCTCGGCCCGATAGTGATCCGAGTCCAGATCCGCGATGGTGCGCACGAACAGGCGCTGCTCTTCGACGGAGTGCAGGCCGCCGGCGACGATTCTTCCCAGGATCTCGGCGCGGTAGTGGTCTGACTCCATCCCCTCGGTCGCGGCCATGGTGACCGCGCCGGCCACTCCCTCGCCGCCCGCGTCCAGCAGCGCGTTCAGGACCTTGGCCCGGTAGTGGTCGGAATCCATCGCGCGAGCGATGTCCACGTACGCTTCCTGCTGCGCGCGATCGAACTCGTAGGCGTCTACCGCGTCGACGAGGATCTCCGCCTTGTAGTGGTCGGAGTCCACCCGGCCGACCGCCTCGAGGAGGGTCGGCAGCGTGCGCGGTCCGAGCGCGCCGCCGTCCAGCGCGCGGGCCAGCACCTGGGTCCGGTAGTGATCCGAATCGATGGTCTCGACGGATGCTACCAGCGCGTCCCTGGCGCCCGCCGCGAGCGGGCCTTCAGCCACGAGAACGCCGGCGGTCTCGGCCAGGTAGTGATCCGAATCGATCAGCCGACCGGCCAGCCGGAGTCCACGCTCGACCTCCTCCGCGTCCAGCGCGGCTTGATCGGCCAGCTCGCGGAAGTAGACCCACCTGACCCAGCCGCTGCCGAGAATCTCGATCTCTCGAAGGACCGCCCCGACGCCGCCGCTCTCGAGGAGATTGGCGACCCGCTGCTCGGCGCCGAAATCGCTGTTGCGCGCCAGCGCCAACACGATGCCGGCGAACCACCGGCGAGCCTCGGCGTCGAACGGCGCCTCTCTACCGTCCATGCTGAAGGAGTAGACGGGGCCGCCGTTCAGATCCGGCGACGCCTCGAGTTCGCGCCGCACGTCTCCGTCGTCCTCGCGCACCCGGAAACGCGCCGTCGGCCCCAGGTACTCCAGCCCGTCCAGGTCCCGGGTGAAACGCACCTCTCCTTCGATGCGCATATCCAGCTCGCAGTCGCCGGATCTCCACTTCAGCCTGTGGTCGTCGTCGTTCGAGTTGCGCGACCTGCTGCCGCTCCAGTCCCCGTCCCAGCAGGCAGCGATCCGGGCGATCGGCTCCAGCTCCACGCCCCCGTCCGGCGCCACGGTGCGCCCCGCCGGCGCGCCCGCCACGGGCTCCCGCGCTGCGCGCTCGGTACCCTCCGCCGGTGCGGCGGCGGGTACGATCGTGGATTCGGGCACCACCTGGTCGATGGCTCCTTCGGGAGCCGCCGCCGCGACCGGTCCGACCAGCAGCGCGCTCACGATCGCGGCGCCCGCCACCCAGCCGCGCTGCAGGCGGCTGCGGCTGCGCTCCCCGTCGAGCGCCGCCCGGACCCGCTCGGCGAGTTGCGACGACCGGGCCATGGGCAGCGCGGCGCTCAGTCGCGCCGATTTCATCGTGCGCGCGACCCCCACCAGCTCCGCGGCGTACTCGCTGGGCCGGGCGGTTCTGGCCAGAACCTCGTCGTCGCACGCCAACTCGCGCTCGGCGCGCAACCGATTCACCGCTAGCCACGCGAGCGGGTTGAACCAGTGCAACGCCCGAACCGCGTCGGCGACCCACTGCGAGAGCGGATCTCTGCGCCTCAAGTGTGCTATCTCGTGCCGCACGACCGCGCGCAGCCGGCGCGGGTGCCACTCCGCCGCGGCCGCGGGTAGAGCGATCGTGGGGCGCAGCACGCCCCACGCCATGGGCATCAGGTCGTCGGGCGACTGCAGCAGACGAGGAGCGGGGATCCCAGCCTCGCGCGTCAGGCGCGTGGCCTCGGCGCGGACCGGGCCGCTCGGCAGGCGCCGGCACCGCGCCTCGGCGAGGCGGACGGACCTGACTCCGGCGACGGCGCGGCCGACCGCCAGCAGCACACCGCTCACCCCGAGCGCCAGCAGCAGACTCGACCAGGGCAGGCCCGCGGCCGCAGCCGCCGCCGCCGGGTCGGGCCGAGCGCTCGACTCCCGGGCCGGACGGCTACCGGCCGCCGGGCCGTGAAGCGCCGTCATCGCTCCCTCCGCCGATCCATCGAGCGCCACCGGAGAGGCCTCGTCCACGACTGCGATCGTCGTCGAAGGAGCGGCCCGCTCCCCCGCGAGGTCTCCAGCGAACGCGCCATCCGCGGCGATCTCGCCCGCCGCCGCGGCGCCGGCGACGGGGAGCAGACCCGAGCCCGGCGGAGACCAGGTGGGTAGCCCCAGCTTCATGAGCGGGAGCGCCGCCACGGCGACCAGCGCGAGCGTCCACGCCAGGTGCCGGGTCGCGGCGGAGGCCCCGCGCAGCGCGGCCGTCACGAGCGCCGCCCCGCCCAGGATCAGCATCGCCTTCACGGCGATGTCGACGAGGAAAGCGGTGGCGTTCATCGTCCCCTCCCGCGCGCTTCGTTGATGAGGTCCGCCAGCCGGTCCAATTCTTCCTCCTTCATGTCCAGCGACTCCATGTCCAGGATAGCCGCGACCGTGCGAGCCGGGGAGTCATCGAAGAAGGTACGCACCATGCGCCGCAACGCGGATCTGCTGGCCTCCTCGCGCGGCAGGGTCGGCCGGTATATGTAGCGCCCTCCTTCATCGGCGTGCGTAACGTGCCCCTTGCGCTCGAGCTTGGCGAGCATGGCGCGCACCGCCGAGTAGCTGGGCGCATCCGGGATTCCGTCCTGCACGTCCGCGGCCGATGCCGTGCCGTGCCGATACAGGACGTCAATGATCTGGCGCTCGCGGCGAGAGAGCGAGGACTGGTTGGCCATGTCGGGGATTCGATTCAGGGAGCGTCGTCGGGGCTCTGCCCCTATGCTACGTTCGTAGCACTACCTGCTACGATTGTAGCATCACCATCCGCGCGGCGTCAATGGCGACGTCGAGGCTTATCCGGACATGCCCTACGGGGATACTCTGCTAACGGTTCAGGACGACGATTTCGACGCGCCGGTTGCTGGCTCGTCCGGCGGGCGTCTCGTTGTCCGAAACGGGTCGCGATTCACCGTAGCCGATCGAGCTGAGGCGGTCCGGCGCGATGGCCTCGGCGATCAGCGCGGCGCGCACGGCGGCCGCCCTGTTCTCGCTCGTCGCCCGGTTGTCCAGCTCTCCACCAACGGCGTCCGTGTGTCCCTCGATCACGACGTCGCGGTCCGGGAATTCCAGGAGTACCCTCGCGATGCGCGCGACGTCATCGCGCGCCTCGGGCGTCAAGGTCGCCTGGCCGCTGGCGAACGATCCGCCGCCGAGCGTCACCACCAGGCCGCGTTCGGTTTCCGTCACGCCGGCGATGCTGATCAGCTCGCGAGCTAGCTCCGCAAACGCGTCCGACATCCTCCCCCCGGCCTGCGCCCCGCCGCGCGGGCGCACGCGCTCGGGAAGCCTTTCCCGCTCTTGCCGCTCCTGGGCGCGTTCGTCATCGCTGGCTCCGTCCACGGCGCCACGCGCGTCCGCCGCCCCGGGTGCGGGGGGAGCCGGGGCTGGCTCCGGCACGTAGGCGCGCGCGCCCCGGACCTGATACCGGATCCCGCCCTCGAACGCCCAGTGGTTGATGTTCGTCACGAAGGTCCGTCTGGCCTCGGCGACCACCGAAGCCCGCCCCGCGGCGTCAAGAGAGTACCGTCCTCCCACTCCCAGGCTGAAGCCGACGTAGACTCCGTCGAGCAGGTCCTGCACGACACGGTTTGCCGGCACGGTCGCGCTGACGTTGTGAAAGCTGAGAGCCGCGAGCACCGACCCTGACACCCGCTCCTCGGGGAACGCGTCGGCGCGCAACCCGCCGCGAACGGCGAAGCTGCTGGCGTCGCCCACGGTGGCGCCGTCGGATTCCACGTCGAAGCCGAAGTGGCCGACGCCACCGATCGCTCTCAACCACGGCCGCCCGACGTAGCCCAGGTCGAGGTCGCCCGAGATGGAGAACCCGCTTCCCTGGTCCTCCGGAGCGGCGAAGCCGACCCGAATCTCGACGCCGCCGGCGCCCGCGAACATCTGTGCGGCCAGAGGTCCCGGAGCCGCGGTCGCGGCCAGCAATAGCGCCCAGAAGCTGCCTACTCGCTTCACGTGTTCCTCCAGTTCAGGTCGTGCATTGCGCTCAGCTCTCGCCCGCGGCCGGTCCCGTGGGCTCGGCGGGGGGCGTACCCTCGTCGGGCGATGGCGCTAGTGAACCCCCGTACTCGCGCCCCAGCGGCTCCATGGCGATGAAGTAGCGGAGGTACATGACGCCGAGCCGCCCTCTCGCCTCGGGGGCGGCGCGGGACAGGAGCGTTATAACCTCGTCGCGCTCGGCAAGCAGCCCCGCGATGACGTCACGCTGCGCGTCGTCGACGATGACTTCTTCGATCTCGTCGGCGCCCACGTAGAAAGCCGAGGTGAGCTGTCGCGCCCGTTCGTGGTTGCCGCGTTCGGCTTCCGCCAGGGCCGCGCCGAGGGTCGACTGGAGGCGCGACACCTCCAGCTCGTGACGCGCCACCCCCAGGTCATCGGACAGGCCCCTAGCCTTCAGCCACTGCGGCACGAACCCGATCCCCAGCCCGAGCACGAACACGAGCAGGGCCGTCAGAAACGTGCGCATCGCTCCGCTTGCCCGCTGGCTCGGCGACGCGCTCTCGGCTTCCCCTGCGGGGGGCTCGGCGGCCGGGAGCTGCGCCGCTTCCGGGGGTGAGGGCTGCTGGGCCTCCAACGGGACCGGAGCGCCTGCCGTGGCCTCTTCCTGTCGGTCGCCAAGGGCGTCTTCACGGTGCTCGTCCATCGCCATCCTCGGTTGTCATCGCTGCGCGGTCGTCTTCTTGCGGGGGCCGGGGGCACCACGCCGCGCCGGCGCGAACGTGCCCGAACGGTGGCGCCGCCCCTAGCTTGGTGGCCATCGCAAGGGTCGAGCCCGAAACGGCAGCGGGCCAGGCCGAGGAGAAGATACAACGGGACCACGAATGGATCATTCACGCGTCGGGGCCGCCGCGACCGGAACGAACGGCAACGCGCGGTCGGGTCACGGCTTCGGCACCGCGCCGGTGTTTCTCGCGAGCATCAGCACCATCCTCGGCGCGATCATGTTCCTGCGGTTCGGATACGCCGTGGGCAACGTCGGCATGTTGGGCGCCTTCGCCATCATCGTCATCGGCCACATGGTGACGATCCCGACCGCGCTCGCCATCGCGGAGATCGCCACCAATCGCAAGGTCGAGGGCGGCGGCGAGTACTTCATCATCTCCCGCTCCTTCGGCGTGTCGATCGGCGGGGCCATCGGCATCGCGCTCTTCCTGTCGCAGGCGATCTCGGTGGCTTTCTACATGATCGCGTTCGCGGAGGCGTTCCGGCCGCTCACCGGCGTCCTCGAGCGGTCGCTGGGGCTGGGCTTCGACCCGCGCCTGGTGTCGATTCCCGCCACGCTGGCTCTGGTCGCGCTGATGCTCACGCGCGGCGCGCACGTCGGCGTCAAGGCACTCTACGTGGTCGTGGGCACGCTCGCCGCGTCACTGATCCTGTTCTTTCTCGGGTCGCCGATCGGGGGATCCGGGGAGGCCGGCGCGGGGCTTCTGGACCGCGTCGCGGGGTCCGACGACTTCATGCTCGTGTTCGCCATCTGCTTTCCGGCCTTCACCGGGATGACCGCCGGAGTCGGCCTGTCCGGCGACCTCGCCAACCCCAGCCGCTCCATACCCCTGGGGGTCATGTCGGCCGGAGTGGTCGGCATGCTCGTGTACTTCGCGCTCGTGGTGAAGCTGGCGATGTCGGCGTCGCCCGCGGCGCTCGTGGCCGACCCCCTGGTAATGAGCCGGATCGCCGTGTGGGGCCCAATCATACCCATCGGACTGGCGGCGGCGACCCTGTCCTCGGCGCTGGGGTCGATCCTGGTGGCGCCCCGCACGCTGCAGGCGATCGCGGCGGATCGCGTGGTGCCGCTCACCGGCCCCAACCGGTATCTGTCGGACGGCGTCGGCAACTCCAACGAGCCGCGCAACGCGACCATCGTCACCGCCGTCATCGCGATCGTGGTGGTCCTCTTCGGCTCCGTCAATCTCGTCGCCCGCATCGTGTCCATGTTCTTCATGGTGACGTACGGCGCGCTGTGCGCGATCAGCTTCCTGGAGCATTTCGCCGCCCGTCCCGGCTACCGACCCGTGTTCCGCTCCAAGTGGTGGCTCAGCCTGCTCGGCGCGATCATGTGCCTGCTGCTGATGATCCAGATGGATCTGCTGTTCGCGCTGCTCGCGCTGGGGGTGATGGGCGGGTTGTACTTCGTCATCCGGTCAGCGCGGGGAGCGGAGGCCGACGACCTGGCCGCGATCTTCCACGGCGTCATGACGCAGGCGTCGCGGTATCTGCAGATCCGCATCCAGAAGTGGCGCACCGGGGACTGGCGCCCCAGCGTCATCATGATCACGCCCCGCACGTTCGACCGCGCGGCGCCGTTCCGGTTCCTGTCGTGGCTCGGGCACCGGTACGGCTTCGGCACGTACCTGCACTACATCCCCGGTTACCTCAACTCGACCACGGTCGCCGAAGCGAAGCAGGTGATGCCGCAGCTCATGGAGTCAGCCAGGAAGAAGTCGAGCGCGGTCTACGTGGACACCATCATCAGCCCGTCCATGGGGTCGGCGCTCGCGCAGAGCCTGCAGGTGCCCGGAGTCTCCGGCATGGAGAACAACACCGTGATGTTCGAGTTCTCCGTGCACGACGAACGGGCGGTCGTGGACGAGGTGACGCGCGCGTGCGAGATGGCCAGCCCCACGGGGATGAACCGGGTCGTGCTGAGGCACGGCGACCACTTCTTCGGCGACCGCCGCGACCTGCACGTGTGGCTGACCTGGAACGACTACGGCAACGCCGCGCTCATGATTCTGATGAGCTACATCCTGCTCGGGCACGAGGACTGGCGGCACGGAGAGATGTCCATCTTCGCGGCCGTGCCGGGCGACGAAGTGGCGGCGCAAACCGAGCGCCTCCAGGGCATGATCCAAGACGGCCGCATTCCCGTGAGCCGGAAGAACCTGCGCATCCTGCCGACCGGCAAGGGCACGGACTTCCACGCGCTCGTGGAGCGGCGCAGCGCCGACGCGGACCTGGTGGTGGTGGGCTTCACCGAAAAGCGCCTGCGCGAAACCGGACTGGATACGTTCCTGCGGTTTCCTACGCTGCGCGACGTCGCGTTCGTTTCGGCCGAGCAGGCCGTGCGCATCGAGTAGGCGTGCCCGCGGCCACGGTCAGGAGCGGCGGAAGGTGGAGTCGAGCGCCAGCCACAGCGTGCGCGAGAAGGGAAAGAACAGGAAGGGCAGGGCCACGGCCAGCCCCACCACGATTCCCCCCAGCAGCCGCCACGGCACCTCCGGCCAGGTCACCACGATGCCGATCACCAGCGTGAGCGCCGGCACGATCTCCGCCACCAGGAGGTTGACCATGTACGCGCCCAGGAAATAGTCCCCCTCCCCGCGGTCCAGCTTCAGCCCGCAGTTTTCGCACGCCTCGCGCGGCTTGACCCAGGACGCGAACAAGTCGCCGGCGCCGCAGCGCGGGCAGCGCAGCAGCAATCCGCGCCCGAGCGCGGTCAGCACCGAAGTCGTGGGCGGGACGGGCTGGGGCTCCGAATCGGTCATGGTCTTACCCCTGAAACCGCCGCGGCGCAGCCTGCGTAGGGCCGCAGGTCACGGGGGAGAAGGCGCCGCACCTGCCATCCCCCGAACGCTGTCCTCGGCCCAAAGTAACGACATGGCCTCATTCGGCAACGACGTCCGCTACGCCGCTCGCATGCTCGGGAAGAACCCGGCCTCCTCGATTCTCGCGGTAGTCGCGCTCGCGCTCGGCATCGGCCTGACCACGATGATGTTCAGCATCGTGTACGGCGCGCTGATCAAGGGCCTGCCGTTCGAATCGCCCGATCGCATCCTGCACGTGGAACGCGCCAACCCGTCCGAGGACATCGAGAGCATGGGCGTGCCGATCCACGACTATCTCGACTGGGAGGAACAGCAGACGAGCTTCGCCCAGCTCGCCGCCTTCTTCCAGGGCACCGTGAACGTGGCCGGATCGGAGACGCCCGAGCGCTTCGACGGCGCATTCATCTCAGCGAACAGCTTCAACATGCTCGGCGTCCAGCCGGCGCTCGGCCGGCTGTTCCGCGAAGGCGAAGACGCGCCGTCGGCAGAGCAGGTCATGCTGATCGGCCACGAGGTCTGGCGTGACCGCTACGAGTCGAGCCCCGAGGTGGTGGGCAGGGTCGAGTCGGTCAACGGCGAGCCCACCACCATAGTGGGAGTGATGCCGGAGGGATTCCGGTTTCCGGTGGCTGAGGAAGTGTGGGTGCCGATGCGCACGGACGCGCTCGAGTTGGAGCGCGGGCAGGGCACCTTCCTGGAGGTGTTCGGCCGATTGCGCGACGGCGTTTCGGCCGACCAGGCGTTCGCGGAGTTCCAAGGCATCGCGGCGCGGCTGGCGACGGCCTACCCCGAGACCAACGAGGGCGTGGTTCCGCTCATCAAGCCGTACACCGAGGAGTTCATAGGTGAGGAGCCGGTGCTGATGCTCTACACCATGCTCCTGGCCGTCTTCCTGGTGCTGCTCATCGCCTGCATCAACGTGGCCAACCTGCTGATCAGCCGCGCCGCGCAGCGCAGCAAGGAGGTGGGCATCCGCTCCGCCCTGGGCGCCACCAGGCGCCGCATCATCGTCCAGTTCCTGGCCGAAGCGGGCGTGCTGGCGTTCGTGGGCGCCGCGCTCGGGGTGGCCCTCGCCGCCTTCGGGATCCGCGCCTTCAACACCGCCATCGCCCCCACCGACCCGCCGTTCTGGATCCAGATCGGGCTGGACCCGCAGGTGCTGGCGTTCGTCGTCGGGCTGGCGGTCGTGGCGACGCTGGTGGCCGGGATCATCCCGGCCGTGCAGGCGTCCCGCGCCAACGTCAACGAGATCCTCAAGGACGAGACGCGCGGCACCTCCAGCTTCCGCATGGGCTGGGTCAACAAGGCGCTGGTGGCGGGAGAGATCGCGCTGTCGGTGGCGCTGCTGATCGGAGCCGGGCTGATGGTCAAGAGCATCGCCCAGCTCCGCAACCTGGACTACCCGTTCGCGGCCGACAACGTATTCACCGCGCGCGTGGGCCTGTTCGAGGCCGACTATCCCGATGAAGCCGACCGCATCCGGTTCTATCAGGAGCTGCAGCCGCGCGTGGCCGCGATCCCCGGCGTGGAAGCCGCGACGCTCACATCGAACCTGCCGGGGCTTTTCACGCCGGGGCCCAGGGTGGAGATCGACGGTGAGGCCTACGAGGCCGAGCACGACATCCCGCGAGCGCGGCAGGCGGTGATAACGCCGGGACACTTCGAGACCTTCGACGTCTCCCTGCTCCAAGGGAGGGACTTCGGCAGTCAGGACCGCGCCGACGGCCTGAAGGTGGCCATCATCAACCAGTCGTTCGCCGACAAGTTCTTTCCCGGCGAAGACCCCCTCGGCGAGCGCTTCCGCTTGTACGCCGGAGAGGAGCCCGATTCGCTGAACCCGTGGATGAGCGTGGTCGGCGTATCCCCCGATCTGATGATGAACGGCATAGCGGACAACGAGGACGACCAGCCCAGGGAGGGGTACTACAAGCCGCTCGTCCAGGAGAGCCGGCGCTTCATGAGCATCGCCGCGCGCACCAGGGGACAGCCCACGGCCATCACGCAGGACGTGCGCAGGGCGGTCAACGCGGTGGATCCCAACCTGCCGATCTACTTCGTGAACACTCTCGACGAGGCCATCGACCAGAACAACTGGTTCTATGGCGTGTTCGGGACGCTCTTCCTGGCGTTCGGCGCGGCGGCGCTGTTCCTGGCGTCGGTGGGCCTGTACGGCGTGGTGGCGTTCTCGGTCAGCAGGCGCACCCGCGAGTTGGGCATCCGGCGCGCGCTGGGCGCCGCCAACGGTGACATCCTCGGCATGATCATGCGGCAGGGTCTGATGCAGCTGCTGATCGGGTCGGCGATCGGCCTGGTCATCGCCTTCTTCCTCTCCAAGGGGCTCGCGCTCGTCCTGTTCCAGGTCAACCCGGCCGACCCGATCATCTTCGGATCGGTGGTGGTGCTGCTCGGAGCGGTGACGCTGCTGGCGAGCTACATCCCGGCACGGAGGGCTTCGCTGGTCGATCCCATGGAGGCGCTCCGGTACGAATAGCCGGCGATTGGTCGGGGCGCCGGCCCGCAGCCGGGCTGCGCGCGCCCCGGGACAGCTTGCGAGCGGGGCGATCCGGTATCCTTTTTCCGGTTCGCCCCGTTTTCTCCCGCGGACGGACCTGCCGATGTCACCCGGATTCCCACTCGCCGCCACTCCCAGCAGAACCACCCGTACCCTCACGACCTGGCTACTCCTGGCGGGCGTCGTGGCCGTCGTCGGCGCCTGCGGCGGAGCGGACGGAGGAGAGTCCGTGGCCTACGACCTGGTGATCTCAGGCGGCACCGTGTACGACGGCTCCGGGGAGGCGCCCCGCTTGGCCGACGTGGGCGTAGTCGGTGACAGCGTCGTGGCGATAGGGGACCTGAGCGGAGCCGACGGGACGGAGGTCATCGACGCGACGGGCATGGCGGTGGCTCCGGGTTTCATCAACGTGCTGAGTTGGGCGACCGAATCGCTCATTGAAGACCCGCGTGGGCTGGCCGACATCCGCCAGGGGGTGACCCTCGAGGTCTTCGGCGAGGGGTGGTCGATGGGCCCGCTGACGGAGGAGATGCGCGCTACCGAGCTCGATCAGCAGGGAGACATCGAGTTCGACATCCCGTGGACCACGCTGGGGGAGTACCTGGAGCACCTCGAGGCGCGGGGCGTATCGCCCAACGTAGCGAGCTTCGTGGGAGCGACCACGGTGCGCATCCACGAGTTGGGCGAGGAGGATCGGGCGCCCACCGACGACGAGCTCGCGCGCATGCAGGATCTGGTGCGCGACGCGATGCGCGAGGGCGCGCTGGGGGTCGGCTCATCGCTCATCTACGCGCCCGCCTTCTACGCCGGCACCGACGAGCTCGTGGCGTTGACGTCGGCCGCGGGGGAGTTCGGCGGCTCCTACATCACGCACATGCGCAGCGAGGGCGGTCGCCTGCTGGAGGCGGTGGAAGAGGCGATGGAGATCGGCCGGCGCGCCGGCGTACCGGTGGAGATCTACCACCTGAAGGCGGCCGGCGAAGCCAACTGGGCGAAGATGGACACGGTGATCGAGCGCGTGGAGGAGGCGCGGGCGCGGGGACGGGAGGTACGGGCTGACATGTACACCTACGTGGCGGGCGCCACCGGCCTGGATGCGGCGATGCCGCCGTGGGTACAGGAGGGAGGCCACGACGTCTGGGTGGAGCGGCTGCGCGACCCGCGGATCAGGACGCGAGTGGCCCGCGAGATGGCGACGCCCACCGACGAATGGGAGAACCTCATGCTCATGGCGGGATCGGCCGAGCGCGTTCTCCTGGTCGGCTTCAAGCAGGACAGCCTCAAGCCGCTGACGGGGCTGACCCTGGCCGAGGTCGCGCGGCGGCGCGGCACCACGCCGGAAGAGACGGCCATGGACCTGGTGGTGGCCGACGACAGCCGGGTGGGCACGATCTACTTCCTCATGTCCGAGGACAACGTCCGCAAGCAGATAGCGCTGCCGTGGGTGTCGTTCGGCTCGGACGCCGGCGCTCCCGCGCCCGAAGGCGTGTTCCTGCGGTCCAATCCGCACCCGCGCGCCTACGGCAACTTCGCCCGGCTGCTGGGCAAGTACGTGCGCGAAGAGTCGGTGATTCCGCTGGCAGAGGCGGTACGGCGCCTGACCTCCTTGCCGGCGACCAACCTCTCGCTGCGGCGGCGCGGCAGGATCGCACCCGGATCGTACGCGGACCTCGTCGTATTCGACCCCCGGACGATCGCCGATCTGGCCACGTTCGAGGAGCCGCACGCGCTCGCCGTCGGGGTGCGCGACGTCTGGGTAAACGGCCAGCGGGTGCTCGCGGACGGCGAGCACACGGGGGCCACGCCGGGCCGCGTGGTGCGCGGGCCCGGCTGGGACGGCTGGAACTAGTGTGCCGGCGCGGAAGCCCCGTGTGCACCGAGGCGCGTGATGCGCCCGCGGGGCAAGGCGGAACGACGCGCCGTAGCCGTCGCTACGGCAAGGAGTTCCAACGCCGCATCCGCGGG
>JBDLIA010000070.1 GCA_039715185.1 Gemmatimonadota bacterium | reverse complement strand
ATCCGCCTGCCCGCCAAGGAGCGCGTCCTGGTGGTCGAGCTGGGCGACGAGCAGGTGGCGTTCCCCTTCCTCGCGCTGGCGGAGGAGCGGGTGCTCGAGGCGAAGGTGGGCGGAGAGCCCGTGGTGGCCTTCTGGGCCCCCGGCACCGCCAGCATCTACTCGGAGCGTACCGCCGACGGCAGGGACGTCGGCGCGGCGGTGGGCTTCTCCGCGGTTCTGGACGGGCGGCGCCTGCGCTTCCAACCCACCGGCGAAGATCGCTTCCGCGACCGGCAGACCGGCACTACCTGGTCCCTGTCCGGCCTGGGTCTGGAGGGTCCGCTGGAGGGCAAGCGGCTGCGCCAGGTCGACGAAGGGGTCCACTTCTGGTTCGTGTGGGCGGCGTACCGACCGGACACCCGCGTCGTGGAGCGCTGATACCCTTCAGGGCGGCTACAACGGGACGTCGGCGACCCTTGAGGGACCGCTCCGGTCGGAGACCCTAGAGCCCAACTGTCCATGGCGACCAGACACCTGAGATTCCCCGGCTCGACCGGCGCCGAGCTCGCCGCGATTCTCGACCTTCCGGCGGACGGCGAAGTCGACGCCTACGCGCTGTTCGCCCATTGCTTCACGTGCTCGAAGGACCTGAAGGCGGTGGTCACCATCGCCAGGACGTTGGTGAGGGAGCGCATCGGCGTCCTGCGCTTCGATTTCACCGGACTGGGCCAGAGCGGAGGAGACTTCGGCGACACCACCTTCAGCAGCAACGTGGGCGACCTGCTCGCGGCGGCGGAGCGCCTGGAGCGGGAGGAGGGCGCTCCGTCGATTCTGATCGGGCACTCGCTGGGCGGCGCCGCGGTCCTGCAGGCGGCCCATCGCCTACCCGCGGTGCGCGCCGTCGCGACCATCGGCGCCCCCGCCGACCCGGGCCACGTCCTCAGGCACGTCGAGTCGAGCAGGGAGGAGATCGAGGCGAACGGAGAGGCGACGGTGCGCATAGCCGGCCGGCCCTTCCGCATCGGGCGCGAATTCCTCCAGGACCTGGACGCCGACAACATGCGCGCCTCGATCGGCGATCTGGGGCGCGCGCTGCTCGTTATGCACTCGCCCGTGGACGACGTGGTGGGCATCGACAACGCCGCGCGCATCTATGAAGCGGCCCGCCATCCCAAGAGCTTCGTCTCGCTCGACACCGCCGACCACCTCCTCACCGAGCCGGCCGACGCGCGTTACGTCGCCGGCGTGCTGGCGGCCTGGGCCGGGAGATACGTCGCCCCCGGCGTCGAAGCCGCGGAGGCCGAGGCGGTGATCCCGGGCGTGGTCACGCGGACCGGCTCGAGCGGGTACCGGACGGAGGTAGTGGTCGGTCTGCACTCGCTCGTCGCCGACGAGCCGCTGTCGGTCGGCGGCACCAGCGAGGGCCCGACGCCGTATGATCTGTTGGCCGCCGCGCTCGGCACGTGCACCGGCATGACGCTGCGCATGTACGCCGACCGGAAGGGGTGGCCGCTGGAGGAGGTGTCGGTGCGGCTGGCGCACGATCGGGTGCACGCCCAGCACGGCGGGGCCTGCGAGGACCCGAAGTCGTGCCTGGACAGGCTGCGCCGGGACATCACGCTCGAAGGAGACCTGGACCAGGAGCAGCGGGCGCGGCTCATGGAGATCGCCGACCGCTGCCCGGTGCACAGAACGCTGGAGGCAGGGGTGCGGATAGACACGACGGAGGCGGCGCAATGAAGAGGCGCGCGTTCGCCCGTTCCGCGGCGCTCGGGACGGCCGGCCTGACGCTCGGCGCCGCGAAGCCCGGCGCCGCGGCACGCACGCCCGAGCCGGTCAAGCCGCGCCGCCTCCGCGCCGGCTCCCGAGTGGCGCTCGTGAACCCCGCGGGCGCGACCTTCGACGGCCAGGACATCGAGATAGTGGAGGAGCGCCTGGCCGCGCTCGGCCTGGTGCCGATTCGAGGCCGGCATTTGCTCGACCGGCACGGCTACCTGGCCGGCACCGACGAGGCGCGGGCGGCGGACCTGAACGAGATGTTCGCCGACGACACGGTGGACGGTGTCCTGGCGGTGCGCGGCGGCTGGGGCGCGGCGCGCCTCCTGCACCTGCTGGATTTCGACGCCGTCGCCGCGAATCCCAAGGTGTTCCTGGGCTACAGCGACATCACGACGCTGCTGCTCGCGCTCCACGCGCGCACGGGGCTGGTCACCTTTCACGGCCCGGTGGGGACGTCGGAGTGGAACGACTTCTCGGTAGGCGCGCTGCGCGCGGTGGTGTTCGAGGGGACCGCGCCGACGCTGCGCAATCCGGTCGAGCGAGGCTCCGACCTGGCGGTAACCGAGGACCGCCCTCGCGTCATCACGCCCGGGCGCGCGCGCGGCCGGCTGCTCGGCGGCAACCTCACGGTCCTGGCGTCGATCCTGGGGTCGCCCTACGTGCCCGACTGGAGCGGGTCGATCCTCTTCCTGGAGGACGTCGGCGAGGCCGTGTACCGCATCGACCGGCTGCTGACCCAGCTCGCGCTGGCGGGCGTGCTCGACTCCGTTGCCGGGGTCGTGTTCGGCAAGTGCACCGACTGCGACCCCGACAGCGCTTATGGATCGCTCACGCTGCCCGAGGTGCTGGAGCACCACCTGGGCGGCCTGGACGTGCCGGTGTGGGCGGGCGGCATGGTCGGGCACATCCCGCGCAAGTGGACGCTCCCCGTGGGCGTGGAGGCCGAGATCGACACGGCATCGGCCACGGTTCGGCTGCTCGAACCGGCGGTGGTGTAGGCGGTGGAGGAAGCCCACACGCCGGCGCCGGGCGAGCCCGCCATCGCCCGCGCCGACTCCATCGCGCCGGGCACCGCGCTGGGCGACTATCTGGAGCGGACGCGGACGTACGGCGTCGCGCGCTTCGTGCTCGAGATGTCCGTGCTCGCGCTGCTGCTGCGCATCCCGGCGGTCATCGTCTCCGTGCAGCTCGGCGTCATCGAGGACGCCACCACGGCCGAGGAACTCCTCGAACAGTTCGGGCTGGTCGCGCTCGCGGTGCTCGCCCTGATATGGGCGCCCATCGCGGAGACCGTGCTCTTCCAGTGGGCGCCCATCGAGGCGCTGCGCCGCTTCGGCGCCCCGGCGGCGCTGGCCGCGGTCGGCTCCGCGACGGTGTTCGCCCTGCTGCACTTCCAGAGCGGGGTGGCCGCGATCCTGGTCCACATCCCCACCGGCCTCGTGCTGGCCTGGTGCTACCTGGCGTGGCGCCCCGCCGGCGTAGGCAAGGCGCTGCTCGTGACCACGGGCGTCCATTTCTTCCTGAACCTTCTGGCCATCGGCGCCGCGGCAATCAGCCTGGGCGGGGGCGGCGCGTGAACGAGAGCCTGGTGTTCTCGTTCCGCGGCGATCGGCTCCTGCTGCGCGAACGCCCGGGGGTTAGGCCCCGGCTGGCCCCAGCGTCCCTCCGTTCAGGAGCGCCTCGGCCTCGGCCACCGCCTTGTCGAGCGCCGCCCGCGCCGCGTCCACGGCCTCATCGATCTCCGCGCGGACCGAAGCCTTGACCTGATCCACGCGGGCTCGCCGCTGCTCGATCGCGTGTAGCGCCTCATGCCGGATCTCCTCCATCCGGCCCTTCACGCGCTCCAACTCCACCGCCGCCTCTTCGCGCAGGTGCGCGAGCTCGGCCTTCGCCTCCTGGACCATCTGCTCGAGGGCGGCGGCCCGCACGTCCAACTCGGCGCGCGCGGATGCTGACACCCGGTCCACCCAGGCGGCGAACTCCTCGCGGGCCCGGTCCACCCGCTCGCTCGCGGTCTCGACTCGGGCGGCCAGCGGCTGGGGGAAGCCCCCCTCGTAGTACTTCGCCGTGAACTCGCGCACGTTCAGCGTACGCGCGTAAACCACCTCGGCCAGGGAGAAGGCGGATAGCAGGCGGATGTAGAGCCAACCGATGTCGAACTCCCACCAGCGGGCGTTGAATCTGGCCGACCGGGGGTCGGCGTGGTGGTTGTTGTGGAGCTCTTCGCCGACGATCCAGACGCCGAGCGGGTAAATGTTCCGGCTCTCGTCCTTCGTGTCGAAGTTGCGATACCCGAGCGCGTGCCCGACGCCGTTGATCATAGCCCCGAAGATCGGGATCCAAACGGCCATGCCGGACCACACAAGCAGACCCAGGAGGGGGCCGAAAAGGAACACGTTCAGGACCAACATCGAGAGCAGGCCGGTCCAGCGATGCCGCTTGTAGACGTTGCGCTCCACCCAGTCGTCCGGCGTGCCCTTGCCGTATTTCTCCAGCATGGCGTCGTCCTGGATCGCCTCCTTGTAGAACCAGAGGCCCGCCAGGACGATGTGCCAGAACCCTTCCTCGTGCGGAGAATGTGGGTCACCCGGCTTGTCGCTGAACGCGTGGTGCTTGCGGTGGACCGCCACCCACTCGCGCGTGTTCATGCCCGTCGTGAGCCACAGCCACCCGCGCATGAAATGCTCCACCAGCGGATGGAATCGCACCCCCCCGTGGGTGGCGCTGCGGTGCAAGTACAGGGTCACGCAGATGTTCGTGATATGGCCGAGTACGGCCAGGTACACGAACGCGATCCACCACGGTTCTGCTAAGGCCGCGAATCCAGGCATGTCAACTCCGGAGCGGTTCGAGGAGCGAGCCCTGCCCCTCCTGGTTTCGGCGCCGCACTATGCCGACGCCGAACACGACGACCGCCCGGGAGGCGACGGATGTGCGCCGCCCCCCGAGCGGGGGAGTGCCGCAAAGATGTACGAACGCCGGATCGAAATCAAACCTTACTCCAGCCGCGCACCCCGATCGGCGCCGTTCAGGCGTCAGGCGAGACGGTCAGCGGAATCCGAAGCACCTGCCCCGGATAGATCTTGTCGGGGTCCTTCAGCATGGGCTTGTTGGCCTCGAAGATCTCCGGATAGCGCATTGCATCGCCGTAGTACTCGCGCGCGATCTTGGACAGGGAATCGCCCGACTGCACGGTGTAGAACTTGGCCTCCGGGGCGGGCATCCTCACCACCATCCGGTCGTCCACGCGGGCCACGCCGTTGAGGTTACCCACCGCCAGGATGACGCGTTCCCGCTCGGCCTGGGTCGTCGGGTTGCCGTGCAGGGTGGCGGTGCCGTCGTCGAACTCGACGCGGAACCCGTCGGGGTTCAGTCCGAGCCCGATCACGTGGCGCGCGATGGCGACCACCATGCCCTGCTCTTCGGCGGCTTCGCGCTTGTCGGCGCCCGTAATCTTGTCGCCGACGTCCTTGAGGAAGTCGAAAATGCCCATTGGTTTCTCCCGTGCGTGCGGTGGGCTTCACATCGAGATGCGACCGACGCAAGGGCCGTGCGGGGGCGAGAGCGGGGGCCACGATCCCGTGACTTCCAGCAATATACAGCCTTGCTACCCGCGCCGCGTCTTGCCCTTGAGGAAGTCGCGCATGAGGTACTGGCCCAGCGTCATGGTGCTCGTGAAGTAGGCGCGACCCCGGGCCAGCTCGCACACGCGCGAGACGAACGCGACGAGCGCCGGGTCGCGCGCGAGCATGAAGGTGTTGATGATGATGTTGGACCTCCGGCACGCCGCGACTTCGCGGAAGGTCTCCCGCAGCACCCGCGGATCGAGCCCCGCGGGGTTCTTGTAGACGCGCCCTCCCGGGAGCGTGATGGCGGACGGCTTGCCGTCGGTGATCATGATGATCTGGCGCATGTCCTTGCCCTGCGCGCGCAGAAGCCTGCGGGCGAGCTGGAGCCCCTCCGCGGTGTTGGTGTGGAACGGCCCGACCTGAGCGTGACCCACGCGCGCGAGCGGGATCTCCTCGGCGCGGTCGCCGAAGGTGATCACCCTGAGGCTGTCGCCCGGGAACTGGGTCCGGATGAGGTGCGAGAGCGCCAGCGCGACCTTCTTGGCCGGCGTGAAGCGGTCCTCTCCGTACAGGATCATGGAGTGCGACACGTCCAGCATGAGCACCGTCGCGCACGAGCTCCTGTACTCCGCCTGGTGGACCATCAGGTCCGGGTAGTCCAGGTCCAGCGGCAGGCGCGCGCCGCCGCGGCGGATGGCGTTCCCCAGGGTGGCCGGGATGTCCAGGTTGAAGCTGTCCCCGAAGGCGTAGGGCCGCGACGCCGCGTTGGCTTCGATGCCCGTGTCCAGGTGCGGCGTCTCGTGGCTCCCCTGAGTCGACTTGCCCAGCGCTGACATGATGTCGCGCAGGGTTCTGTAGGCCAGGAAATCCAGCCCCTTGGCGGTGAGCGAGAACTCCACCTGGCGGGCCGCCTGCGCGGCCTCGTCCACGTGGCCCTCGGCGTCCAGGTGCTGGAACGAAGCGGGCGCGGCGGGCGTTCCGTCGGCTTGCAGGTAGCCCTCTTCGACCAGACGCTGAACCAGATCGTCCAGCAACCGCGCGAGCGCCTCCCGAGCGGCCTCGTTGTCCCCCTCGCCGCGCAGCTCGGCCAGCATCTCCGGCGTGAGCTGCCCTGTTTCGATGAGCGCCTCCAGCAGGCGCTGCTTGAGGCCGTCCATGCTGTGGTCGGCGTCGTCTCCGGTCCAGCCCCACCAAGGGTGATACTGCGGGCCGCCCACGAAGCCGCTCTGGAGCAGGAAATCGGCGAGGCTCTCGAGCAGCGCTTCCAGGTTGAGCGCCTCGAGGAATCCCCCCTTGTACTTGGTGTAGGTGGTGAAGCGCATGCGAACGCCGGGTATGGGTGGGCGCGCCGATGGGGCCGTCGCGCCGTACGTCCCTATAGTGCCGATCCGCCCGAACGAGTTCCAGACCCGCACGACGACCGCACCGCCGACCTTGCCGTATCACCGGGTCCAATCTAGTATGTAAACCGATGGTTACATACAATCGGGAAGCGATCTTCCACGCGTTGGCGGATAGCCGCCGTCGAGAGATCCTCGATCTCCTGAGAGGAGGAGAGTGCCCCGCGGGCAGCATCGCCGGTCGTTTCTCGGTGACCCGCCCGGCCATCTCGAGGCACCTGCGCGTGCTGCGCGATGCCGGCCTGGTGCTGTGTCGCAAGGATGCGCAGGCCCGGCTGTACAGGCTGAATGCGGAGGCCTTCCACGAGCTCGACCGGTGGCTGGAACGCTACCGGATCTACTGGGCGGCCCGCCTTCAGGACCTCAAACGTTTCGTGGAGGAAGGCCCATGAGCGACTCCTGGACGCACAAGTTCTCGTTCCCGATTCCGGCCCCCGCGGAGCGAATCTTCGGCGCCCTGACCAGGGCCGACGAGCTGGAGGCGTGGTTCGCGGAGCACGCCCGGGTGGATGCCCGCGCAGGCGGCGGCTACCGGTTCTGGGGACGCCACACCATCGGCACGCCTTCGGCGGATGAGGCCACCGGCACCCTGCGCATCTACGAACCGCACCGGCGCGTGGCCTTCGACTGGGCCATGCTCGACGTGCCGAGTTCGGTGACCTTCTCGCTGGCGCCCGAGGAACGAGACGGCGCCCGGCTCACCCGCGTCTCGATCGAGCACACGCTGGAGCGGGAAATCGATCGGTCCCGCGCGCGCGAGATCGTAGACGACTGGTGGCGCTTCGCCCTCGGCAACCTGGCAGCGTACTGCGCGGGGCACGGCGCGGTCATGCGCCCCGACTTCGGTGACCCGAACCCGGAGGTCCGGCTGACGACCACGATCGAGGCGCCGCCGGCTGACGTGTTTCGCGCGTTGATCGAGCCGGCGTCCCTGAATCGCTGGATCGCCAGGGACGCTACGGTGGAGCCCCGCGTGGGCGGGCGCTTCGATCTCGGGTGGGCGGAGGCCGCCGACATCCCGCACGATGGCCCGGCGATGCAGATCCTCGAGTTCGAGCGGGATCGCCTCCTCGCGATCTCCTGGCCCGACTGGCGTGGCGATGCGTCGGTGCCGCCGCAGAGGGTAACGTGGATCCTCGAGCCCGAGGGCGAGGGCACGCTCGTCACGTTGATCCATTCCGGCTTCGTGCGCACCGTCGATATAAGCGACTACCCCTTCGGCTGGGGGCACTTCATGTCGCAGATGGCAGTGGTGGCGAGCTCCATCGATCTGCCTGCGGAGGCCTGAAGGAGGCTGGCCGGACGGCGACCCGACCCGGGCAAAGCAAACGGGCCCGGACGAATCCGGACCCGTTTCCAAGTCGAAGAGCAGCGCGGCCCCGATACCCGGCCACGCGCACGGCGCGCGCCTCTCCCCCGGGCACCGGGACCCGCTAACAGCCGGTACCGCGGATCAGTCGAATTCGACCTGGGTGATGCCGTTCTCGACGTCCACTTGGAACTCGACCAGCGTGCCGTCCAGGACGGAGAGGTCCTGAACCGTGCCGTCGCCCTGCGTGAACCACAGCGACGGGTCCAGCTCGATGGAAATCGTGCGCTGTGCCTCGTCGCCGGACACCACCAGCGGCGGCTCCAGCGTGCGCTCGATCTCGATCTCGGCCTCGAAGAAGACCGCGAACGGCTGCGGGTCTCCGCCGGTCGGCTGGAAGTTGCCCTCGATGCGAATGCTCGCGTCCTTCGGCCAGTCCGGGAAAGCGGCTTGGATGTCGGCCAGCAGCGCCTCTACCGCCGGCGCGTCGGCGGGATCCTCTTCGGTCTCGTCCAGGTCCTCGACCTCGAAGTCGATCTCCCTGTACGTGTCCGCCGGGACCACTTGGCTGACCACGATCGTGCTGCCGCCGTCGAGCGGGACGTCCACGAAGAAGGGTCCGGCCTCCCACTCCTCACAGTTGTCGTCGTCCATGCCGACGATGTCTGTGCACACGTCGCTGCTGTTCCGCTTCATCTCGAACTCAGCGACCACCATGTACAGGCCGTCGATGGTCACCACGCCGTTCGTCCCGACGATCGTGAGCCCGGCGCCGCCGCCGGCGAGCGATACGCTCGCGGAGGGCGCGAACGCCGTCTGGAAGCGAATCGCGACCGCCGTGCCATCGGCCGTGGGGCCGGTGGTGTCGTCGCAGGCCATCGTCGCAAAGGCCGCTAGCGCGAGCGCGGCGACCCGATTGAACTTCAACATCGGTAACTCCTGGTTGCGTTCCCGTTCAGTTCCCCTGCGCCGCTGGCGGGCGGCGCCACGCCGACCTTGAGCAAGCAAGGCCGCTGCCAGAAGCGGTTGTGTGGGGTTAAAAGATTTGTTTGCAATCACTTGAGGTCGAAATCGGGAGTCCGCCACAGCCTTGGTCGTCGACCCTGAGTGTTTCGTTTTGGGACAACCCGACTAACATCCGTGCGTCGCTGCGCGACAATCCGGGGGGAACGCGGCCGCAGTGTTTGGGGGGATCGATGCAGTCAGCAGGAGCGGGGGAGAGCAAGGAGCGCGCGACCGTGGCGGTCCTGGCCTTGACCGAGTCGTTCGGCTCGGCCTGGGCGGAGGTCGCGGACGCCGCGGACGCCGCGCTCAGGCTGGAGAGCGAGGCCGGCGAGCTGGCGCCGCTCGGCGAGGTAGACGCGCTGATCGTGGGCGCTGCCGGCCGGGAGTTCGACCTCGACGCGGACATAGACTCGCTGCGCTCCGCGGGCGCGGGCCCAATCGCGGTGGTGGGTGCGGACACGGGCCACCGGGCCGCGGTGGCCGCGCTGGGCACCGGCGCGCGCGAGTACTTCGCGCTGCCCGGCGACCTGGCCGCCCTGCGGGCCTGGGTCTCGGCCCTGTGTGACGAAGGGCGCTCGCGCGCGCGTGCCGCGCAGCGCGCGGAGACCGAGCAGCGCGCGTACGACTTCTCCGCGATCATCGGCGACAGCGAGCTGCTGCGCGACGCGGTCCGCCGCGCCGGCAAGGTCATCCCACGCGACCGCGCCACCGTGCTGCTCACCGGCGAGACCGGCACGGGCAAGGAGTTGATCGCGCAGGCGATCCACTACAACGGACCCCGAGCCGCCAGCCCCTTCGTCGAGGTGAACTGCTCGGCGCTGCCCGCCAACCTGCTCGAGGCGGAGCTGTTCGGGTACGAGCGCGGCGCTTTCACCGACGCCCGCACCGCCAAGCCCGGACTGTTCGAGGCGGCCCACGGAGGCACGCTCTTCCTCGACGAGATCGGCGAGCTCCGCATCGACCTCCAGGCCAAGCTGCTGCGCGCGCTCGAGGAGCGGTCGGTGCGCCGGCTCGGCAGCCTGCGATCCCGGCCTGTAGACGTGCGGATCATCGCCGCCACGCACGTCGATCTGCCCGCCGCGGTGGAGGCCGGCGACTTTCGGCAGGACCTCTACTACAGGCTCAACGTCGTCTCAATCCACCTGCCGCCGCTGCGCGAACGGGGGCAGGACGTGCTGCTCCTGGCGCGGCACTTCCTGGACGACATAGCCGGCGACTACGACCTGGAGCGCCCCGACCTGCCTGCGGCTCTCGAGCAGACGCTGCTCCTCAGGCCGTGGCCGGGCAACGTGCGCGAGCTGCGCAACGCGATGGAGCGCGCGGTGGTGCTGGGCGGAGAGGTGTTGTCCGAGGAGGACCTCTTCCCGCCGCTCGCGGCGGAGCCCGCGGAGGGGCCGATCCCCTTCCCGGCGACCATCGACGAAATCGAGCTGGCCGCGGCGCACGCCATGCTGACTCACCACCGCGGCAACAAGAGCGCGGCCGCGCGCGCTCTCGGCGTGAGTCGATCCCGCCTCTACCGCCTTCTGGGCGAGGAGTCGTGAACGCGACGCCTGTCTCGATTCGCTACACTCGTCCCGTTGCGAGGCATGGGCCGCAGCGGAAATGGCGCAGCGGCGGGGCGTTTGGCGGGCACGCCACGTGCTGGATGAGACGCGGGGGCCGTGGCCCGAGTGACGCCCCGGCCGACTCTCCCCACCCCATGGACTCAACTGTTTAATCTGAGCGAGGCGCGGATGCTTCGAGGCGCACTGATTCGCGGAATCCTGCTGGTCGCGGTCCCGCTGTCGGCCTGTAGCGACACCACGGGCCCGGTGGACGGGACGCTACCGGACACGGTCAACACGGCCCAACTTACGTTCCTGCCCCTGCCCCCGGATGCCGCGGCGACCCTGCCCGAAGAGCTCCGCTTCTGGGCGGTGCGCGGCGAGGATCGCCGGCTCGAGGTGGACATCCCCGTTGCCGGAGGCGAGCCCGAGGACTTCCTGCGCTTCGAGGTCGACGCCCAGTCGCTGTTGAGGCGACCCGACGGCACGGCCTTCGTAACCGGGGACTCGATCGAGATCGTCGTCCGCTTCGACTCCCGCTTCTTCCTGTTCGATTTCGAGCCGTCCGGTCTCACCTTCGACCCGGATCGTCCGGCCAGGCTCAACGTGGACTACGGGGTCACGGAGGGCGACCTGGACGGATCGGGCACGGCCGACTCGGACGACATCGAGTTCGAGGGCCGCCTGGACCTGTGGCGCCAGGAGGCGCCCGGCGACCCATGGATCAGGAGCGGCACCCTCAAGCTCGAGGATCTGGACGAGGTCCGCGCCGAGATCACCGGCTTCACCGGCTTCGTCCTGGCCGGCTGAGGGACGGCGACCCGGGCCCATGAGCAACGACGCCGAGGCGGTCCGTCGACTGGACCTGCTGGACGCGGTCAACCGTCGTCGAGCCGCCGGGGACTACGCCGGCATCCGGGTGCTGCTCGAGGACGATTCGCCCGAGACGCTCCTGGGCGAGGCCGCCCTGGGCTACTGGCTGGCGTACGCGCGCCGGCGACTCGGCGAGACCGAGGCAGCGCTGGAGCTGGCCGAGGCGCTCGAGGAGCCGTGCCTGCGGGACGCCGACCGCCAGCTCCACCGCAAGCGCACCAACCTGGAGGCGATGGCGCTGTTCGACCTGGGCCGTGTGGACGACGCGAGCGAGCGTTGGAGCGACCTCCTGGGGCTGGCCACCGCCGCGGGCGACAACCCAATGGTCGCGCACGCGGCCAACAACCTGGGTGTGGTGGCGACGCTGCGGGGGCAGGCCGATGAGTCGCTGGCGCACCACGCGCGCGCGCTCGCGGCGTACGAGCGGCTGGCGGACGGCCGCGGCATCGCCCTCACGCACCAGAACCTGGGCATCGCCTACCGAGAGCGGGGCCTGCCGCGCGAGGCCGAGGCGCACTTCCGCGCGGCCGCGCGGGCGGCCACGCCGGGCAGCGACGAAGACGTCCTGGCGCGGGCGCAGGAGGAGCGCGCGGTGCTGTTCCTGATGCGCGGCGACCCGAGCCTGGCCGAGGCTACCGCCGAGCGCGCGCGCCATCGCCTGGCGAAGGTAGCCGATCGCGCCGGGGTGGCCGAGTGCCTGCGCGTCATCGGCCTCGCGCGGCTGGTGGCCGGGCGCCGCCGCGACGCGCAGTCGCCGTTGCGCGAGGCCTTGCGCTTGGCGCAGGAGGTGGGCGCGGCGCTGCTGGAAGCCGAGACGCTGGAGGCGCTTGCGGCCGTCGAGCCGAACGAGGCCGAAGCTCTGCACGCGCGCGCCGATGAGATCTTCGGCGGGCTGGGCGCGCAGGGTTGGGGCGCCTCGGTGCGCGAACGGGTCGCTGGGTTCGTGGAGATGGCGGAGCGCGGCGCCAGCCCCTAGGCGGTGGCCCGCCCGGCGCCGACCCGCCCGGCGCCGACCCGCTCTACGCGCGCGGTCCTACGCCTCCAGCGAAGGCCCTCCAGCGGACGGCGGCGCGGGCCGCTTCCGGGCCCGGCGCCGGCGAAACGCTCCGCCCGAGGATCGGCTGATCCTGCGCTCCGCGGCGAGCGCCTCCAGGACCAGTTCGCACCCCGCCACGCGCGCGCCCGGAGACGCGCCGTCCCACATGCCCGCGCGCCGCACTGCACCTTCCAGCCCCGCGACCGCGGTGAGCCCCTCCAGCGCCGCGGCGGCGGCGGCGGTGTCGCCCACCTGGAGGACCCCGCCGCGGTCGAAGTAGTCCACGACCTCCGCGAGCTCGTCCTCGACGCCCTCCGGGACCATGTCGTCCAGCGCCTCCGCCGAGGCGCGTCCGATGAGCTCGCGCGCGACGCGCTCGCTGCCCTGTAGCTCGCCCTCGTACTCCAGCTCCAGCTTGCCCTCGATCGCAGGCAGCGCGGCGTACACGTCGCTGATCCTCACCACCGGCGGCTCTCCGGTCAGGAGCGCGCGCCGCTCGGCCGATGACGCGGCGTTCTCCAGCGCGGCTATGGGGAGCCGCTGGCTGACCCCGCTGCGCTGATCGACCCTCTTGTCCTCGCGCGCCAGGAACGCCACCCGCTCTATCACCGAGGCCACCACGTCCGGCACCTCGATGTCCACGTCGCCGCGGTCCACCCACGCCTCCTGCCGGGTGATGCGCACGCCGGTCTCCACGCTCTCCGGGTAGTGCGTGCGCACCTCGGCGCCGATCCTGTCCTTCAGGGGCGTGATGATCTTGCCGCGCGCGGTGTAGTCCTCCGGGTTCGCGGTGAAGACCGTGAGGACGTCCAGCGGCAGCCGCACAGGGTAGCCCTTGATCTGCACGTCCCCTTCCTGGAGCACGTTGAAGAGCCCCACCTGGATCTTGCCGGACAGATCGGGCAGCTCGTTGACCGCGAAGATGCCGCGGTTGGCGCGCGGCAGGAGCCCGAAGTGGATCGTCATCTCGTCCGACAGGACGTGCCCGCCGCGCGCCGCCTTGATGGGGTCCACGTCGCCGATGATGTCGGCGATGGTCACGTCCGGCGTGGCGAGCTTCTCGACGAAGCGGGCGTCGCGGGTGACCCAGTCTATCGGCGTCGAATCCCCGCACTCCTCCAGCACCGTCTTGCCGTGACGCGAGATGGGCCGGAGCGGGTCGTCGTTCACCTCGCTGCCCGCGATGATAGGGATCTCGGGGTCGAGCAGGTCCACGAGCTGGCGCACCATGCGGCTCTTCGCCTGCCCGCGCAGCCCCAGCAAGATGACGGTCTGCTTGGCCAGCAGCGCCTGCACGAGCTGGGGGACGACGGTGTCATCGTAGCCAACCACGCCGTGGAACACGGGACTCCCGTCGCGCAGGCGCGCGATCAGGTTGCGGCGCACCTCTTCGCGCACGCTCTGGCCCACGTAACCGCTCTCCTTCAACGCACCGAGCGTGGTCGGGCGGGAGGGTGTCATGTCTACTCCGTCTCGGGGTGTACCTGGCCTTCGGCTTGGGAAGGCAGGCGAATCGTGACGCCGCTGGGCGTCTTCACCAGTCGGGGAAGACGCGGAGGCACCGGTCTGGTTCGCGCGGCGTCGACGGCGGCTGACGCGCTGGGAAAGCCCACCAGGTCTTCGAGCGTGCGCACCGTCGGGAAGACCATGGGCAGGGAGCCGTCGTGGAACCGCTCGAGGGCTCCCGTGGGGGTCAGCCAGACGGCGTCGACCATCTCCCGCGGGTCCGCCGCGGCGCGCGTGCCATCCGCCACCCGCGCGATGAAGAAGCGCGTGTCGTAGCGCCGAGGCTCGACCACCGGGGTGATCCAGTGCGCCAGGTAGGCCGCGTCCGTCAGGTCCACGCGCGCGCCCAATTCGTCGAGCACCTGGCCCAAGCCGTGCCGGCCCTCGAGCAGCCCGTCGCGCAGGCGCTCCAGCGCGGGGTCGTCCAGCGCCGACAGAGCCGGTACGCCCTGGGCGCGCGCCAGCAGCACGCCTGTCTCCTCGAACGCCTCGCGCACGGCGGCTATCCAGTAGGCGGCTTCGGGACCTTCATCGGGCACACCGTCGCAGCGATCCCGGAGCGCGTCTGATGCGTCGCCGGCGTCCACCCGGCCGCCGGGAAACACGTACGCCCCGGGCACGAACCCGGCCTCCCGGCGGCGCTTCATGAGGAGCGCCTCCGGTCCATCGGCAGCATCTCTCAGCAATACGATCGTCGCTGAAGGCTTGGGCTCCGGCGGGCTCCGGGGGTCGGCTTCGAGGCCACGCGCGAACGTGGGCGGCAGCCGCTCCCAGGGGATTTCGTACGGGTCCGTCAACTCGCCTCCGGCGTCAACTCGGTCCGCAGAGCCCCCACGAGGGCGTCGGCGTCGGCCAGGTCGTTGTACACGTGAGGCGAGATTCTGAGCGCGGCGCCGCGACGGGACACGTAGATGCCCCGCTCGGTGAGCGCCCGGTGTAGGCCCCCGCCGTCCACGCCGGCGGGTAGGCTCAACCCGACAATGTGTCCGCTGCGCGGCCCCTCCGGCGGCGCCATGTCGAGCGCGAGGACGCCCTCCACCACGTGGTCCGTGATCGTCCGGCCGTGCGCCTGCACCGCCTCGGGCCCCAGCGCCAGCACGTACTCCAGACCCGCCACCGTCATGGGCATGAGCGCAAAGTTCGCGCGCTCGGCCGAGTCGAAGCGCGAGGCGTCGGGGCGCAGCTCGTCGCGGTAGTCCACCAGCGCGCGGAAATCCTCGCTGCCGGGCCGGCCCAACCACGTGTACTCGACCGGCTCGCCGCCGCGGAAGCGCTCCCCGATCCAGGCCAAGCCGACCGAGTAGGGCCCCAGCAGCCACTTGTAGCACGCGCACACGACCGCGTCCGGCTTCAGGCGGCCGACCGAGAAGGGCAGCGCGCCGATGCTCTGCGTCCCGTCGATGACGAACGCAGCGCCCACCTCACGGGCGCGCGCGCCGATCGCCTCCAGGTCCAGCAGCGAGCCGTCGGTCCAGTGGACCTGCCCCAGCGTGACCAGCGCCGTATCGGAATCGACCGCGTCGATGACCGCGGCGCTCCAACTCTCGCCGGGCACCGGGCGCTCCACCGTGTACAGGTACGCGCCGGTCCGCTCCGCGACCGCCTTCCAAGGGTAGACGTTGGCGGGGAACTGCTCCGCCAGAACGACAATTCGCTGCCCGGGCCGGGGACTCAGGTTGCGCGCCACGATCTCGACGCCGTAGGAGACGCCCGGCACGATGGCAACGCCCTCGGGATCGGCGTCGATCAACTCCGCGAAAAGCCGGCGAGCCAGGTCGCTCTCCTCGAAGAAGTGGCGCGCCTCGATCCTGCTCGGATCGCCTTTTCTGCGCACGCCGCCCAAGCCGGCCTCTTCCACGACGCGCGGGATGGGGGCCATGTAGGCACAGTTCAGGTAGCGGACGCCCGCCGGTATGGAAAACTCGTTTCTTCGGGATTGCATGGAAGCGTGGGTTAGATTTCTGGCGGCCGCGCAACATAGCCCGCTCACCTTGGGCGCGCTTAACTTTCGCGCCGCCCAGAGCGTCGAAGTCTAATCGGCCATTCGTGAGTGACACAGAGGGAGCATGCTAGAACCGTTATCCGTCGGGTCCTGCCGGCGCGCGGCGCGTCGCGTCAGCGTGGCCGCAGCGTTCGTGGGCCTGACGATCGTCGCGGGGCCCGCGGCGGCCCAGGCGCCGGAGACGGCGCCGGAAGACCTTCAGGTCATGACCCTGGAGGAGGTCGTCCAGCGCGCGCTGCTGGTGAATCCGCAGATGGCGCAGGCCGAGGGCTCGGTGCGCTCAGCGGAAGCCACGCGCCTGAGCGCGCGCGGCTCATACCTGCCCACGATCAACGCATCGTCCAACGCGTCGCGCGCCTCCACCAACCGCTTCAACCCGCAGACCAACACCACCGTCACGGGCTCGTCCAACAGCTACAGCGCGGCGCTCAACGCGTCGCTCGACGTGTGGAACGGCGGCCGCCGCGGCGCCGAGATCAACGACGCGGGCGCGGCTCTGGAGGCCGCGCGCGCCACCGCGCAGCAGCGCCGCTTCGACGTGGTCCTGTCCGCCAAGGTGGCGTTCTACGACGTGCTGCGGCGCGCAGAGCTGATGCGCGTCTCGGAGGCACGGATCAGGCGCGCGCGGGAATCGCTGGCGGCCGCCGAGCGCCGGCTTCAGGTCGGCACCGCCACGCGCTCTGACGTGTTGCGCTCGCAGCTCGAGCTGAACGACGCGCGCCAGGCCGAGCTGACCGAGCGCACCAACTGGACCGTCGCCACGTACGCGCTCGGGCGCGTGGTGGGCGTCGAGGACCGGGTGGGCGCCGAGTCCGGCGACGCCATCGCCGCTCGCGCGCTCGCTCTGTCCGACGAGGAGTTGCGCGGCCTGGTGCTGGAGACCAGCCCGGCGGTGGTCGCCGCGGGCGCGAACCTGCGCTCCGCGCGGGCGGGCGTCGGCGTGGCCCGGTCCCAGTACTTCCCCACGCTGCGCGCCACCAGCAACCTCAACTGGTTCAACCAGGAGTTCGCCTTCGACGGCGGCACCTCCAGTTGGAACATGGGACTCGCGGTTTCGCTACCCGTATTCAATGGTTTTCAGCGCGAGAGCGCCGCGACACGAGCGCGCGTGGCGGCCGACGTGGCCGAGTTCGAGGTGCGCGACGCGCGCCGCGCCGCGCGCGTGGACCTGGAGCGCCTGCTCGGGTCGGTGCGGCTCGCCGAGGAGCGCCTGGAGCTCACCGCCGAGGCGGTGGAGGTGGCGCGCGAGGACCTGCGCGTGCAGGACGAGCGTTACCGTCTTGGCGCATCGACGATCCTGGACCTGATCACGTCGCAGCTGAACCTCGCGCAGGCGGAGACAGACGAGATCGCCGCACGCTACGACTATCAGATCGCCCGCGCCGAGTTGGAGGCGCTCGTGGGGAGGGAACTCTAGTGAACCGTATCGCCCGATTCGCCCCGCTCATCTTGCCGCTCGCGCTCGCCGCGTGCGACCAGGCCGGCGCCGAGGAGGAGCCGGAGAGCGC
>JBDLIA010000069.1 GCA_039715185.1 Gemmatimonadota bacterium | reverse complement strand
CTAGAGCCCCATCCCCCGCACGAGCGCCACGAACCTGGGATCGTCTCGAATGGAATCGAACGCCGGCATGCCGTAGACCACGGGGAGGTGAGCGTGGCGGACGCGCTGCGCCATCTCGAGCGCGTCCAGCGCCGCGTCGCCGTCTCCCGCGATGGCGTGCAGGATCGCCCCCACGACGGCGCCGTCCGGGCGATCGGGGGCGTACAGGAGGGACACCGCCTCGCGCGCGACGGCGGCCTCTTCGGGGCCGCGATCCGCGGAAACGACCGCCGGTACCAGCTCGGGCGGCATACCCATTTCCGCGCCCAACCGGGCGGCCTCCGTCACGTCCCTGTCGATCAGCAGAACGATCAGGCGGACCGCCCGCGCCACGCTCAGGCCGGCGTCGAAGTCCAGCGCCTTGGCGCTGAACGAGCGAGCCGCGGCCGCGTCGCCCCTGACCAGCGCGCCGTTGGCGGCGGCGCTCCACGTCACCGCGGACAGCGGGTCCAACTCCAGCGCGCTCTCGAACGAGGCGCGCGCGTCTTGGTGCCGCGCCAGCGCGGTGAGCAGCTCCGCGCGCCACTGGTGCGCGGTGGCGGAGTTGGGCGCCCGCTCCACGGCGTCGTCGCACGCCAGCTCCGCTTCTTCCCAGCGCCACTCGAGGAAGGCGAGCGACTGACACAGCGCCTGGTACGGCTCGCTCAGCCGGTCGTCGAGCGCGCTGGCCCGCGCGGCGGACTCGCGAACGTGGCCCGCCGCCTCCGCCGACGGCACGGGCCCGTAGCCGGGCAGCACTGCCCAGGTCATGGCCAGCCCGGCGTGCGCCGGGGCGTAGTCGGGGTCCCGATCCACGGCCGCCTCGAAGTAGCCGATCGCCTCCCTCAGCGGTCCCGCTTCGCGGCGCGCGAAGCGGTCGCGGCCCAGCAGGTAGAGGTCCTGCACTTCGATCGTGGCGGGGCGCGCGCTCACGGTATCCTCCGGAGCGAGCTGGACCCGCAGCGTGTCCGCTATCGCCTTGGCGATGCGGTCCTGGACCGCGAACACCTCGCTCAGGTCGTCCTCGTAGGTCTCCGACCAGATGTGGAAGCCGTTGGAGGCGTCGATGAGCTGCGCGGTGACGCGGACGTCCTCCCCGTCGCGCCGCACGCTTCCCTCCAGCACCGTGGCTACGCCCAGGGAATCGCCCACCACACGGATGTCGCCGTCCCAGTCGCGGAAGCCGAACGAAGACGTGCGCGCGGCCACCTTCAAACCGTCTATGCGGGCGAGCAGGTTGAGGAGCTCCTCGGCGAGTCCGTCGCCGAAGTAGGTGTCATCTTCCGCGCCGCTGAAGTTGTCGAAGGGGAGCACGGCGATGGAGTTGACGAAGCCGGCCCGAGAGGCCACACCGGAGGCCCCCCTGCCCGCGAACCAGCCGGCGCCCACCGCCAGCGCGACCGCCGCCAGTATAGCCGCCATGGTGCCCGGCGTGAGCCAGGCCGCGGAGCCAGGGGAAACCTCTCCCGGCTGGGCTGATCCGGTCCGCTGCACCCCCTCAGACGTCAGGTCGAATACCCAGGCCAGCACGACGGTGATGGGAAAGCCGGCTATGGCACCGATGAGCAGGGCCGTAACAGTCCAGTCGGCGAACCCCAACCGCTCGACTACGATCTCCGCCCCCTCCAGCGCCGCGAACGCGCCGGCCAGATACACGAGCGCGACGCGCACCACCTTGCGGCGCTTCAGCTCCTCCATGAACGAGGGTCGGCCGCGCCCCGGGGGCGGGCTCTGCGCTGGCTCGCGTCGGTTCACTGTGCTCGGGGCGTCACGAGGGCGCCAACTGCCGCGCCCGCGCCTGGGGTCAACGTCGGTTTCAGCCGACCATACGATACCAACGGCGCCGGGATTCACGCGTCCCTGCGACATCCTGGCGCCGTTCACTTCGATGCGCGCCGACCCGGAAAGGATTGCCCTCCGGGCTCCCGTCAGTCTCCGGCGAGGAGACGAATGCTCAGGGAATCAGGTCGGCGGGCTCCAGCATCTCAACGACCCACAGCCCCGAGGCGCCGTCGGACGCGAAGATCTTCCCTTTGTAGGGCTGCGCCCCCCAGGTGCTCGTCGCGAACGGCGCGGTGCCGGTTGCGTCCTCCGTCATGAACCAGCCGATTTCCCTTCCCTGCCGGTACAGATCGCCCCTCAGCTCGCCGGAGATGTCCACCACGCGCAGGCCCGCCTGGTAGTGACCGATGTAGAGCTTGTCGTCCTCCGCCCACATGTTGTGCGCGCCGGCCTCGGGGATCTTGTACCAGGCGACTTCCTTCGGATCGTCGACGTCGCTCACGTCGATCACGTGGATGTAGCCCCGGGGTCCGTTGATGCACTCCGCGCAGCCGAAGATCTCGTCTCCCGCGAAGACGTAATCGCCGTACCGGATGGCGTGGTGGGTATTGCCGTAGGTCTCGTCGCCCACCTTGAAGCGGTAGGCGTACTGGGACACGAGCGTCGGTTCGGTGGGCGTGCCCCCTGCGATCCCCGCGCCGACGTCCAGAATGACCACGCCGTCGTTCCAGTAGCTCAGATACGCGAGCCCGTCCTCCACCATCACGTCGTGCAGGAAGCGGTCCTCGTGGGGAAGCTGCCAGCGACCCACCTCCGCGGGCTCCGCCGGATCGGAGATGTCGATGATGTGGATCGCACGAGTCCCGTAGTGCACCGCGTAGACCAGGTCGCCCACGATCCAGGTGTTGTGCACTCCGCCCGATAGACCCTCGGCATAGTGTGACACCTTTACGGGATGCGCCGGGTCGGTGATGTCCACGACGGTGATCCCGTTGCGCCGATCGGCCGCGTGCTCGCTCGTGATCACGGCCAGAGAGCGCTCTTCGTTGACCTTCACGTCGTTCACCCGCCTGCCGTCGATGCGCACCGAATCGGTTATGGTCGGGTTCGCCGCGTCGGTCACGTCCCACGCGTACAGCAGGTTGCCGGAATACGTGCCGGTGTAGGCGTAGTCGCGCTCGTCCAGCCCCTCGAAAACCCACAGGTCGGTGGTGGATTGACCGGTGGGGACGTTGCCGTGCGCGATCCGGCGCACCGGCAGACGGCCGGGCCTGGGGCCGGCTTCGAACTCGATGTCGGTCCGGACGCCGCCCACGTTCGCCGTGACCCGGTACGAGCCCGGATCGTGGGCGACGAGCACCGCGCTGGTTGGACCGGTGCGATCGATCCACAGCGCGTCCGCGGCGGCGCCGGCCGAGCCGTCCCACGCCCATTCGACGAACGCGCCCTCTACCGGCTGCTCGTCGCCGTCGATCGGCCGCACCTGGACGTGCACGGGGTCACCCACCCGGCCCGTCACGGCTGCGGCGTCGGCGAACGCGGCCACGGGGTTGGCGATCACGCGCACCGTCGCGCTGCTCGTCACTTCGCCCGCCGCGACCCTCACCTCGGCCTCGCCCTCGGAGCGGGCTCGGAGCGCCCCGGTGGCGCTGGCCGCCACGACGCCGCGGTCGGAAGACGACCAACTCAGGGGCACGCCGGGGCGCGCCGCCCCCGCGGCGAAAGCTTCCGCGTGCGGCCGGAAGGTCGTACCGACGAACAGGGGCGGAATCGCCGCGACCCTGACCTCGGAAACCAGCGCGGGCCCGACGACCACAGTCGCGGACGCGCGCACGTCGTCGAAGCCGATTGGTCCTGACGCCTGCCTGCGGACCCGCGCCGACACGCGCGAGCGGCCCTCGGCGATACCCTCAACGATGCCGTTCGCGCGGTCGTAGGATATCTCCGCCCCCTGGACGTTGGCGGTCACGTCGGCGTCGGGGATCGCGTTGCCGTCCGCGTCCAACGCGACGACCTCCAGGCGTACCTTGTCGCCGACCGTGAGATGGACGGAATCCGGCCGGAAGACGATGCGCGCCACGCGGGCGTCAGGGTCCTGCTGGGCAGCGAGTGGCGCGGTCGTCAGCGCGAGCGCGACGGCTCCGAGCGCGGTAGCCAGTCGGGTCATCGATCGATTCATGGGGTTCCCTTGGAGCCGACCCCGGCGCGCAGCCGGTCGGCGTGTTTGGCGCGGAGTTTGGCCAGCTTCGGCGAAATAACCGCGCTGCAGTACCCCTGCGTGGGGTTCCTCTCGTAGTAGCGGTGGTGGTAGGCCTCTGCGGGAAAGAACTCCGTCGCCGCCGTCACCTCGGTGACGATCCCGGTCCACGTTCCGCCGGCCTCGAGGCTTGCGATCAGCCGCCCGGCCTCGTCCCGCTGTTGCTCCGAATGGTGGAAGATCGCCGACCGATACTGCGGGCCGACATCGCCCCCCTGGCGGTCAAGGGTCGTCGGATCGTGGATCGTGAAGAAGATCTCCAGGATGTCGCCGTAGCCGATCACCGCCGGGTCGAACTCCAGGCGCACGACCTCGGCGTGACCCGTCGTCCCGGTACAGACGAGGTCGTAGGACGGATTCGGGTGGTGGCCACCCATGTAGCCGGAGCGCACGGCCAGCACGCCCTCCACCTCCAGATATGCCGCCTCCAGGCACCAGAAACAGCCGCCCGCAAGGGTCGCCGCCTCTACCGCGCTCGGGTTCCGGTCCACGGCCGAGCCGCCCGGATCCAATTCGCTCATGTCGACTCCCTGCTCGTCCTCGCTCTAGTGTGCCGGCGCGGAAGTCCCGTGTGCACCGAGGCGCGTGATGCGCCCGCGCAGCAAGGCGGAACGACGCGCCGTAGCCGTCGCTACGGCAAGGAGTTCCAACGCCGCACGCGTGGGATGCAGCGCGGGCCGAATGCCTACGGGACTTCTGCAACGGCACACTAGCCCACTCGAACGTGCGCGGGTCTACGCCCCGGGCCGCCGGAGGTTCCGGGTTGCTGCGGGGCGGGACGCCGCTCCGGAGAATGTAGTGGGATCACGACAGATGGTGCCGTCGCCAAGGACTATGTGAAGTGAACGCTGGTGGGAGGTGCGGGGTTGATCACGCCCCGATACGGGCGCAGGGTTGATCGCCGGCGCCGTTCGGTGGCGACGGATGGCTGGCAGAGTTGTACCGAATCGAGGCGTCCACCACCGGGCCCAGCGCGGCGGACGCCTCGAGGGCCGGACCTATGGGTTCAGACGCGAACCCGCTCCTTGAGACCGCGGCCGGCACGGAACGTCGGTACAGTCATCGCCGGGATCATGATGGCCTGCCCGGTCTGGGGGTTTCGGCCCGTGCGTGCCTTACGCGCCCGCGTGCTGAACGTGCCGAAGCCGGTAACCGTGAAGTCACGGCCTCCGTCAAGCTCGACCGCAATGATGCCCTGGCGCGGCTCCGTCGAGAAAATGTGGTCGATGATCTCCTTCGCCTTCGCCTTCGAAACGTCAGACTTGGCGGCAAGCTTCTCAGCGAACTGATCCTTGGTCACCTGGCCCTCTCCTGTGTTGGGTGTTCATGCACCGGCATGCGGCTGAGAACGACCGTCGCGTCGTCCGCTTGGCCCGCGCTACGCCGGAGTTCGTCACCACAGTACGTCGTAGAACTCGTTTGCTCAAGCGGGGCGCGGCCAAGAGGGGGATTGAACACCCGTCCAGTGACCTCCTACGGGATCGAAATCCGGGCGATGCGACCGTCCGGGCCGGCGACCCAGATCGCGTCCGAGCCGCTCGCCGCGACGCCCCACCAGGCCGAGGAATCCAGAGGCTCCCAGGTCGCGCCTCCGTCGAACGACAGGTCGGCGCCACCGGGCCCCACGACCACCAGCGAGCCCGTGGTGCCGGGCACGTGCGCGCCGCCGTAGATCGCCCCCACCATGGCGGGCTGCGCGCCCAGGCTCCACGACAGCCCGCCGTCAACGGTGCGCGCCACGTTGTCCGTGTGCGCGTCGGCAACGGCCAGATCGCCGCCGAACGCGACGCCCACGAGGTCGTCGATCATGGCTACGGAGGTGAGCCCCGCGCCCTGTCCCGACACCACCGGTACGTCGTGCGCCGTCCACGTCTCGCCGTAGTCCGCGGTGCGCAGAACGCGGGCCCCGGAGGCGTTCCCCGTGGCGATCCAGCCCAGCCCACCAGGCCGCGTGAGCACGCAGGTCCCGCTCGCCGCGAAGCCACCTTCCCCGTCGCGCGCAGGCGGCAACGTGGCCCCGTCCAGGCGCCGCCAGGTGCGGCCGCCGTCGGACGTGCGCAGGATGCGCAGCTGGCCGCCGACAGCGTCGCCGTACGCCACGCCGCGCTCGCGGTCCCAGAAGTCGACGCAGTCGTAGAAGCCGTCGGGCTCCTCGTTGGTCCAGCGCAGCGACCAGGTGTCCCCGGCGTCTTCGGTGCGGTACATGCGCGATTGGTCTCCGCTGCCGGCGCTCATGAGCACGGCCGTGCGCGCGTCGAACGCGTGCACGTCGCGGAACTGCAGCCCGCCCACGCCCGGGACCGTGTTCGCGGTCCACGTCGTGCCGCCGTCGGTCGTGAACGCGTAGGTGGCGCCGTGGCCGCTCACCCAGACGACGTCGTCGCTGACCGGGCTGATGGCCTGGAGCAGGACGTCGGTGCCGCTGGACTGGGTCGTCAGCGTGGGCCCGACCGGCGGCGGCGGGCCGCGCTCGATGCGCGGGCGTATCGGCTCCGGCGAGCGGCAGCCGAAGAGCAGCAGTGTGGCGCCCAGGGTGGCGCCGGCGCGCAGCGTGACTCCGTTCATCTTTCCCTCCTCGTAGATAATCTTCGCACACGGCCGACGCGGACTCCCAGCGGCCACCGGATCGGTCGTTCCTCCCCCCGCGGCCAGTGCCGCTCCAGCCTGGGCGCGAGCCAGGTTCCTACCGGGTCCTCGCCGGACGCTTCGCGGTAGCGCTTCACGGCCGACCAGGTAGCCACGTACCCCAGGAGATCCGACCGGGACCACCGGCCCTCGATCGCGACAGGTGCCACCTTCAACTCGTCGAACGGAAACGGCAGGTCGCGATAGAGCGTCTCCACGTGCGCCCGCTCCGGCGGCCAGTAGGGCCCGACGACGTCGCGGTAGAAGCGGCCGAGCTCGCGATCCAGCGAAGGCGAAACCGAGCACAGGTCGTAGGTCCACAGCGCCAGGACTCCGTCCGCGCGCGCCACCCTGCGCGCCTCGTCGTAGAACGCATCCAGGTCCAGCCAGTGCGCCGCTTGCGCCACCGTGATGAGGTCCGCGCGCCCCGAAGCCAACGGAACGAGCTCGGCCGTCGCGACGACGTAGCGCGTGTTCCGGGCGCGTTGGGCGTGGAAGATCTGCCGGGCGCTGGCGTCGGTGGCCATCACCACGCCGAAGCGCGCCGCCAGCTCGCCGGCCGCCTGTCCGGTGCCGGTCGCGCAGTCCCACGCCAGGCCCCGCGCCGGCGCGTGAGCCGCGAGCGCGTCGAACAGCGACGCCGGATAGCGCGGCCGGTAGCGGGCGTAGCCCGAGGCCGCCGTGGAGAAATGGTCGGGCCACCCGCCGGTCGACCTCACGCGGCGCTGCCAGGTCGCGACGCCAGCCGGCGCCGCTTCAGAAGGCGAGCCCACCGGCGCGGCAGAGCCAGCGCACGAGGGGCGCTCCGGCCCGGCAAAGAGATTCGAAGTCGTCCATGAACTCCCCTGAGGTCAGGCTCTTCTGAGGCAGCTCCGTCACGCCTATGAAGTCCTTGCGCTTCAAGTCCGCGATCAGCGCGTGTTCGGGGTCGTATCCGCGCGGTGGGCGGGACAGCGAGTCCCCGGTCAGATCGAAGGTGTCCGCGAAGGAGCCGCGCAGCGCGGCCTTCCTCCACCCCGCGGGATCGTCGACCAGGGCGTCCCTGATGGACCTCAGCGCGGCGGAGTCCGGGTGCCAGGTGCCGACCGCCACGAAGCACCCTTTGGGTTGAATGTGCAGGTAGAATCCCGGGGCGTGCGCGTCCTTGCCCGCCTCGTGCCGAAACTGGATGCCGGTGTGGGTCTTGTACGGAGACTTGTCCTTGGCGAAGCGCGTATCCCGGTAGATGCGAAACATCGACCCCCCCGACTTGCGGGGGTCGGCGCGGAAGCGAGGGCTGATCTTCTTCAGCCGGGGAGCGAAGTCCACGATGAACGCCAGCGCGGGCTCGCGGACGTCGCCCTCGTAGCGCGCCTTGTTGGCTTCGAACCAGGCGCGGTCGTTGTTCCGGGCCAACTCCTTCAGAAAGGAGAACGTGCGGGCGCTGAAGTACGTAGCGGTCATGGCATCCCCGGTTCGATCGAGTTTAACGATTGGGCGGACGGCCGAGTCTGGAGGATCTAGAAACGGCAGCACTGACTTCCTCTCCCCGCCAAAATGAACCGAGGAGGCTCGCATGCGCAGCACGCCAATCGGAATACTCGCCGCAGCCGCCGTGTTGACGGCCGCCTGCGGCGACGACCCAGCCGCCCCTCAGAACGCCTTCGAGGTCGCGCTCACGGAAGATCTGGCGATGGTAGCCGCCGACGCTACCCTGGACGACCTGGCGGCGATGAACGACGCGGTCGGCGGCGACGGATCGACGTCCACCGGAGGCTCTTTCAGCCGCGTGGTGAGCTTCTTCGACGCGGCGGGGAATCTCCAGGAGTCGTTCGATCCGCTCACCACCGACGTCGTCGAGGTAGTCGTGGACGCCGAGCGCGAAGCAACCCGCTCCGGCTGGGTGGCGACCTTCCAGCACCACCGCGAATTCTCGATCTCGGGGCTGGCGGGGGAGGAGACGACGCGCACCCGGAACGGCGCCGGCCAGACCGAGATCACGCGCAGCAGCCACTCCGACACCGGCGGCGATCGCAGCTACGAGATGAGCTCGACTTCGCTGATTCAGGACGTGGTCGTGGGCGTTCCACGCGCCGAGTTTCCGTGGCCGCTGTCGGGCACGATCACTCGCGAGATCGAGGCCACGATTACGACGCCGGACGGCGTCAGAACGCGCCAGCGAACCGTGGTGGTGGACTTCAACGGCACGCAGTTCGCCGAGATGACCGTCAACGGTGAGACCTTCGAGTTGGACCTGGACGCGCGCGACTTCGACCGGCCCTTCCGCCGCGTCGGCAACCGTTAGCCCGACGACGGGTCGGCGGCGACCGGCGCCGCCGACCTTCCCTCACCAGGCCGGGGTCGCCTTGCCGCCCTCGACCTTCCAGAACCCCAGATCCCGTCCCGTCCGAGCCTTGGCCACGTACATGATCTGGTAGGTGTGACCGGCGAAGTGCTCCACCGCGTGATAGACCGCCTCGAGCACGCTGACGTCCAACCCCTGGATGGTCCGACGCTCGTGGAGCGAGGCCGGGTCCAGGCCCGCCAGCACGTCGTCGCACACCCCGAGAGCGTCCTCCAGCAGCGCCAGCAGCGAGTCGGCCTCGATGCCTCCCTCCGCGTAGAACTCGGCGGGCCGATCCCTCATGTCCGGCTGACGACCCACTCCGTGCGCGATCCACTGGCGGATGTTGCCGGCCAGGTGCAGAACCAGGTTGCCCACGCTGTTCGACGCGTCGTTCGGGCGCCACCACAGATCTTCGGCGCTCATGCGCTCCACCGACGCCCTGATCTTCGGCAGGTACTCGCCCGACAGATAGGCGCGCGAGCGGGCGATGAAGGCCTGTTCCGTGGATCCGGCGTCCCGCGCGCCGATCTCGCTCACTGGAATTCCCACGCCATGGCCACGCCGAAGATGCCCGTACCCGAGACGGCCACGCTGCCGCCGGCCGGGGTGGCGCCGCAAGATTCGTCGACTATGAGCGCCTGCAGCACGCCGTCCCCGCCGGTCATGGGCCCGATCACGAACAACTCGTCGCCCGCGCTCGCCTCTACACCGTCCAGGAATTCGAAGGAGGCGAGCGTCCTGGCCCCGGCCGATGAGATGTTGCCTGCACCATCGACTCTCCAGCCGGCCAGGCTGTTGCCCGCCTGAGGCACGCCATACACGCAGCGCTCGCCCAGGATCGTGGTCCGGAAGAGCTGCTCCGTCGCCAGCCTCGACCCGATCGGGCTGAGTGTGTTGTCCGCCTGGGCCACGTCGAAGGCCTGAATCGACACGCCGGAGCCGATCACGAACGATCCGCCCGCGATGCCGCGTCCCCAACTCGCGAAGTCCGTAGACACGTTCTGGGGGTCGCCGAGGGTCCAGGAAAACGGCGTCTGCGCCGGGGAGGTGGCCACCCGCGTGGCGGTACCCGCCCGCGCCACGAGGCTGATTCCCGCGTCGCCCATGGTCCATGCCACGCCGGCGATCGCCCCGGTCGGGAACGGATCCAGCGCCTCCAGCTCATCGGCCGCGGCGTCCGCGCGCACTCCGAACAACCGGATCTTGCTGCCCGCGCCGGTGTCGCCGTAGCCGATGACTCCCACGTCGGGGCTGTAGCTGCCTTCGGAAAGGTCCGCGAGGCCGTCGAATGGAGCGGACGCCACGAGCTCGATGTCGCACGGCTCGGCCGGTCGCCAGGTCTGCACGTCGTTGGTGGTGCGGATGACGATCACCCCCTCCGCGGAGGCGAAGGTCGCGTCCATCACCGGCGAGCCGATCGAGACCGTGCCCACCGTGCCCAGCCTCCCGGCGCTCCGGTCGAAGCAGACCACGTTGACGAGGTCCGATCCGACGGAGCCCCCCAGAAAGCCCACCGTGTTGCCGCCGCCGGGCGCCACCACCACCGCCAGCGTGGCCGGCGACATGGGAATGCCGCTAATGTGGGCGCCCGTGACCGCTGTCTGCCCCACGCCGACGGTGCGCGCGACGTCGACGTCCATGACGGCTACGCTGGCGTCGGTGGTCCCGAAGATCACCTGCTGCGTGACGTCGACCATCGTCAGATTGTCCGAAAGCGTAGCAGTCGCGGCGTACGTCACGGTATCGCCGAGCTCGACCGTAGTGTCCGCCGGGCTGATCCTGATCTCCATTATCGGCAGATCCAGGATTTCGAACGGCACGAGGTCGGACTCCAGGAAGAACGCGGGCTCCATCGAAGTGGAGATGTCCATGCGTATTCCCACCTGCACGACCGCCGGAGCCACGACCTCGGACGCCTGGATGGTCGCCGTGGCGACGCGATCCGAGGTGATGGTCGCGGCGCGCGACTGGCCGTTGAAGACGATCTCCACGGGCGCGCGGAGCACGCTGGACCCTTCCGTGAGCCGCACCGTCAACGTGAAGGCCGGTCCACCCGCCAGCGCCGACCCCGGATTGATCGCCAGAATCTCCAGCAACTGCCCCTCGTCGTCTCCGCACGCGACGCCCCAAGCCGCGAGGATGAGAAGCAGGGCGAGGCGTGAAGCGCTGGAGGTCATGGCTCGATCCACGTCGAGGGTATCCGGGTTGCGCTGGGGCGAGTAGCGTCCAGGTTCACCGTACCCGGCCGGACGCACCCCCGCAAGCGTCCGGGAACGCCGGCGGCGTCGCCGGAATTAGCAGGGCTCAATCACACGCAACCAGACGAGTCAGCCGCCGATGAACGTCCGATTTCCCGCCGCGTCCGCCATCGCCCTTCGCGTCACCATCGCCGCCGTCTTCCTGTGGCACGGCGTACCCAAGGCCACCGACTGGAGCTTCGCGGCGGACAAGTTCGTGGGCTGGGGCCTGCCGGGCTGGCTCGGCGTCGTCATCGGCATCGTAGAAACGGTGGCCGCTCCGCTCCTACTGGTCGGGCCGTTGCGCCGGCCCGCCGCGATCGTGCTTCTGGCGATCATCGTGGGAGCGCTGGCGACGGTGCAGATCCCGGGGGGGATCACAGCCGGGCTGGAGCGCGACCTTCTGGTGACGGCCGGGCTGCTGGTCGTGCTGGCTGGCTCGGCCAGGGACACCGCCGGCTCTCAGGACTAGCGAGCCCCGCAGCCGCTCAGGCGCCCTCGGCCGCCGCTCCCGCCGCCTTCTCGACCGCGTCGTAAATCTTCGCGTAGCCCGTGCACCGGCACAGATTGCCGGACAGCGCTTCCTTGATGTCCTGCCTGCTCGGCGCCGGATTGCGCTCCAGCAGCGCCGCCGCCGACATCAGGATGCCCGGGGTACAGAAGCCACACTGCGCGGCGCCGAATTCGTCGAAGGCCGCCTGCAGCGGGTGCGGCTCGCCGATCCCGGCGAGCCCCTCGACCGTGCGCACCTCGACGCCCTCGGCTTCCCACACGGGAGTTATGCAGCCGAGCACCGGCGTGCCGTCGACCAGGACCGTGCACGCCCCGCAATCGCCCTTGTCGCAGCCCTGCTTGGAGCCGGTCAGCCGGAGCGCGTAGCGCAGGGTCTCCAGCAGCGTGTAGTGGACCGGAACGGCCGCCTCGTACGTGTGGCCGTTCACCGTCAGGGTAACGATCTCGCTCATGTCAGCAGTCTAGGACCGCGCCCGGGGGGCAACAAGCGGATCGGGCCACCGCGACTCGGCGCCGCCTCCTCCCACCTCTCGCCGGGGCTCTTCGCGTTCTGCTAGATTCGGGGTATGCAGCAGACCAATCTCCCGACCGCCGGGGCGGCGTCCGGCGTGGGCGCCGCCGCCCAGGCGTGCCTGGAAGCACGGCGCGGCGGGACCCCTGTGGCGGTGGTCAGGTTGGTGCCCGACGCGCCCGGATCGATCGCAAGCGCGGCTCGCCACGTGCTCGTTCGAGAGTCCGGCCTGGAGGGCTCTCTGGGGTCCCCCGGGTTGGACGAAGCGGCGCTGGAGACGGGGCGCGAGGCGCTGGCGCAGGCGGGCTCGGCTTATCGGGCCCTGAGCGGTGGGCTCGCGCTGTTCGCACAGGGGTACAGACGCACGGACCCGCTGGTGATCGCCGGCGGTGGGCACATCGCCGTAGAACTGGCCGCTCTCGGTGTGAGGCTGGGCTTCTCGGTCACCGTGGTGGAGGACCGCGAGGAGTTCGTCGACCCGGCTCGCTTCGCGGCCGGGGTCAGCACGCGCCTGGTGGACTTCGGAGACGCGCTGCTGGAGTTGCCGGTCAGCGCCGAGACGTACCTGGTGCTGGTCACCCGCGGTCACGCGCACGACCTGGACTGCCTGCGCGCCGTGCTTGCGGGATCGATTCGCCCCGCGTACGTGGGATTGATCGGCAGCAGGCGCCGGGTACGCGCCGCCTTCCTGGCGCTGCGGGGAGCGGGCGTTGCCGACGATCGGCTGGCGGCGTTGCGCGCGCCGGTGGGCCTGGACATCGGCGCCGAGACGCCCGCCGAGATCGCCGTCGCCATCGCCGCGGAGCTGATCGCGGTGCGGCGCGGAGTGGCCCCGCCCGGCTCGCTGCGCGACCGGGTGCGGGTGCTGGACAGACTGATGACCCCCGAAATCGAATGACGAGAGCTCACACCATGCCCGGCGACGGGCGCGCCGACGCGCGCTCCGCGGACCCGGTGCTGGAGGCCGTCGTATCGGCGGTGGCGACGGGCCACCCCGGGGTGCTGGCCACCGTCGTCCGAGCGCGCGGCTCCACGCCCAGGTCCGCGGGCGCCAGCATGTTGATCCTGGGGTCGGGCGACAGCGTCGGAACCATCGGCGGCGGCTGCGGCGAAGCCGACGTCCTGCAAGCCGCCCAGGCGGTCATGCGGACCGGGCAGGCGGTGCTGGTTCGCGTCGAGTTGACCGACGACGTGGAGTCGCTGAGCCCGGCGGTGTGCGGAGGCGTGATGGACGTGTTCGTGGAGCCCATCGGCACTGCTCCCGTCCAGGATACCGCGTGAGCGACTTCGCGCTGTGGGGCCGCTACGAGCGCTACCTGCGGGCGCCCCCGGAACTCAGCATCCGCTGGGACGACCCCGAGAGCAGCGCCCAGGGCTGGCTGATCGTGAACTCGCTGCGGGGCGGCGCCGCTGGGGGCGGGACACGCATGAGGGTCGGCCTGCACGAGCGCGAAGTGGTCTACCTGGCCAAGGCCATGGAACTGAAGTTCGCCATCGCCGGCCCCGGTATCGGCGGAGCCAAGGCGGGCATCAACTTCGACCCGCGGGACCCGGGCAAGGCAGACGTGCTGCGGCGCTGGTTCCGCGCGATCAGCCCCTACCTGCGCGACTGCGTGGGCACCGGCGGCGACCTGGGCGTCGACGAGGTGGCCGACGTCCTGCCGTGCTTTCGCGCGGCGGGGCTTGGCCACCCTCAGGAAGGCGTGGTGCGGGGCCACCTGGGCGGCGGCGCAGGCCTCGAAGCCATCCTCGGCAAGCTGGACGACGGGGTGAAGGCGAGGGTGGGGCCGGGACTGGGGCTCGCCGGAGGCCCGTCGACCGTGGCGGACCTGATCACCGGCTTCGGCGTGGCGCGATCGATCCAGCGCGCCTACGAACGGTTCGGACGGCCCCTGGACAGGGCGGCCGTGCGCGTGGAAGGCTTCGGCAACGTGGGCGCCGCCTGCGCGCTCTACCTGGCCCGGGCGGGCGCCAGGATCGTCGGCATCTCGGACGCCCACCGCGTGCTCGTCGATCGGGACGGAATCGACGCCGCCGGCGTAGAAGCGCTGATCGCCGCGGGGCCTCCGAAAACGTTGCCGGCGGACGATCCTCGAACGGCCAGCAGCGCGGAAGCGAGGCTGGACGACGTCCCCAGCGCCGTGTTCGTGGCGGCCGCGGCGTCCGCGACGCTGGACGAGGCGCGGCTGGAGCGGATCGCGGCCTCCGGGGCGGAGGTGCTGGGCTGCGGCGCCAATCAGCCCTTCCACGAGCGCGCCTTCGGCGCCACGGAGGTGTGTCGCGGCGCCGATGGCCGGTTCACGGTCCTCGCGGACATCCTCGCCAACTGCGGCATGGCGCGCGCGTACAGCTACCTCATGGAGCCAGGTGGCTCCACGGATCCGGAAGCGATCTTCGCCGCGGTGAACGACACCATAGTGGACGGCGTCGACGAGGTCGCCGAGCGGGCGGGCGGCGAGCGGGGCATGTTGGCCGCCGCCCTGGAGACCACCCTGGACCGGCTGGCGGCCTAGGCGACCGCGGCCGGGAGCGCCAGCGTCACGGTGATGCCCTCGCGGTCCCCCACCTCCACGGTGAGGGCCCCGCCCATCGCCGCCACGAGCGATCGCGCCACCAGGAGCTCGCTGCGCTCGTCCTCCGCGGCGTGCTCCTCGCCCGCGGTGCCGTGTGGGCCGCCTTCGACGGCCATGCGGCGCAGCACCATGCGAGTGGACGCGGCCACCCTGGCCGCCGGGTCGCGCACGGTCACGTGCACCTTCCCGGCGCGCGCGGCGGCGGTCAGGTCGATGGCAGCGCTTCGCGCCGCGCCGCGCACGACCAGCCAGGACACGTTCCAGAGCGCCTCCTCGAGCCACCCGGGGTCGGCGTGTACCCGCAGGGATCCGATGTCCGGCTCGGCGACCCTGGGGCGGAAACTGATTTCCCGATCTTCGAGCCACCAGCGAAGCTGCGCCACGACCTGGTTCAGGAGCGGTGCAAGGGACACCGAGTCCAGCGTAGGCCCTTCCCTCTCTTCGGTGCCGATGTCCCCGAAGCGTTGGATCAGGCCCTCCATCGACTCCGCGGCGGCTCGGATGTCGGCCACGTTGGCCGGCGGGCCCTCCCCCGTCTGCGCGCCGCCCAGGGCGCTGCCGATGCGCGTCAAAGGGCCTCGAAATTCGCGGCCGAGTCGCGCCATCGCGATGCCCCTTGCGCGCGCATCCCCGTCCGCCTTGCGACGCAGAATCCGGGCGTGCCGCGTCTGCTCGGCCAGGTCGCGCGAACGGATCTCCAGTCGCGCCAGCACCTCGGACGCGAACCTCACCGCCGCGCCCGTTCGGTCGCGGATCCTCTCGGCCGGCCAAGCGCTGAGCGCCAGCCACAGGCCGGTGGCGTAGATGAAAAGGATCTTGGCCTCCTCGGCGGGGAGGTCCAGCAGACGCGCTTCGCCGAAGTAGAGCCAGCCCACCAGAATCGCGTACGACAGCGCGGCGGCGTGGGCGAAGATCACGGTGCGCAGGACGCCCCCGTGCACCTGGTCTCCGGCCCTGATCGCCAGCGCGAAGAAGAGCAGGCTGCGCTCGCCGCCGGAGGCGTATATGGCGTACGCGATCAAGCCCAGGTCCAGAACGAAGAACACGTCGCCCAGGTCGAACGCCCACGCCAGGGAACGCGCGTAGAATGCGCGTAACAGGACCCAACTGAGCAAGCAGTAGGCGAACACGGCACCCGCGTAGCTGAGCACGAGCCGGTACTGCTCATCGCCCAGCACCGCGGTGTTGTGGAGCACGACGATGGCCCCGAGGATCGAGAATCCGACGAGCCTCAGGATCGGGTAGGTGACGACGTTGTAGTTGATCAGCTCGAGGCGGCGTTCGCGCTCGGCGTCGATGGGATCGAGATGGACGCCGGCCTCGGCGAGTTCGCGCGATCCGATTCCCGTCGCGCGTGCGTGGGGGTCTGAAGCGTTGCTCATCGTCGGGACTCGGGTCTGCGATGATGGGGCGGGCGCGGGCGCTCCTGCAAGCCGCCAGGGCTTTGCGGGATCTGGCCGAAGTGCCAACATTCGGCCGCCGACGTTTCCCCCAACCAGCGATCGTCCGTGTCGTCCATTCTCCTACTCATCGGGACCCGTCGGGGCCTGATCATAGCTCGCTCGACCGATCGGCATCGCTGGGATCTCAGCCGGCCGTTCCTGGAAGGCCGGGAGGTGTACCACGCGTTCCACGATGCGCGTACCGGGCTTCTGTGGGCCGCGACGACGCACCGGGTCTGGGGCAGTCACCTGCACAGGAGCGGCGACGGGGGCCGCACCTGGGAAACCCTGGAGGCTGCCCCCTCGCACGACGACGAGCGGGGCCTGCGTGCAATATGGCGCCTGGCCCCCGGAGCGACAGGCGCCCCCGACGTGCTTTACGCGGGGGTGGAGCCCGCGGGGCTGTTCGTTTCGCGCGACGCCGGGCGGTCGTGGTCGCCTGTGGCGGCGCTGAACGACCACCCCACCAGGAGCACCTGGCAGCCGATGGGAGGCGGGCTCGCGCTCACGGACGTGTGGGCGAGCCCGGGCGATGGGGACGCGCTGATCGCCGCGATTTCGGCCGGGGGTGTGTACGGCTCGGACGACGCCGGCGCCTCGTGGACGCCGCGAAACGCGGGTGTGCGAGCCTGCTTCCAGCCCGAGCGCTACCCGGCCTCGGGCCAGTGCGTCCACAAGCTGGCGCCGCACCCTACTCGACCGGGTCGCATCTATCAGCAGAATCACTGCGGCACGTATCGAAGCGACGATGCGGGAGACAGCTGGGTCGATATCACCGCGGGCCTGCCGAGCGACTACGGGTACGCCCTGGCCATCGACCCGGCCGATGCCGATCGGGCGTGGGTGGTTCCGGAGATCTCCAGCCACATGCGGACCGTGGTGGACGGGCGGCTGAGAGTCTACGAAACCAGGGACGCGGGCGCCTCCTGGTCCAGCCTGGAGAACGGCCTGCCCCAGGAGCACGCCTACGTGACCGTCCTGCGGGAAGGTCTGGCGACGGATGGGCTGGACCCGATCGGGGTATATTGCGGCACGTCGGGAGGGCACCTGTTCGGAAGCCCCGACGGGGGCGCGACGTGGAGCCTGCTGGCCGGCTTCCTGCCCCGCATCCTGTGCGTAGACGCGAGCGCCGCGCCCGAGTGAGGCGCGCCCGACACCTAGTGTGCCGGCGCGGAAGTCCCGTGTGCACCGAGGCGCGTGATGCGCCCGCGGGGCAAGGCGGAACGACGCGCCGTAGCCGTCGCTACGGCAAGG
>JBDLIA010000068.1 GCA_039715185.1 Gemmatimonadota bacterium | reverse complement strand
GTTGGCTTCTGGTCGACGGCGGCGGGAGAGCCCACCGCAACCAGCCCCCACGATGCGCCTCTCCTGGGCGCGGTGTACGTGCAGCCAAGAGACGTGGCCCGGACGGTCGTTATGGACCGCGGCCAGACGCTGTCAGAGCTCCTGGACGCGGCGGGCGTGGCGGCGTCGGAGCAGGCGTCGCTCATGCTGGTCATGCGCGAGCACCAGAGCCCCCGCAGGCTGCGCCCCGGCACGGAAATCACGCTCAGCCGGTGGCGCGAGGACAACGAGCTGCGCGCGCTCGATCTGCAGGTGAACGCCGACAGCGCGCTGCGGCTGGAGCGCGACGACCTGGTGGGTTGGCGGGCCAGCTATCGCGTCACACCGATCGAATGGGACACGGTTACGGTAGCCGGCGTGATCGAGGAAGATCAGTCGCTCTACCAGTCCCTGCTGGAGCTGGACGACGACGGCGTCCCCGTCGAGGACAGGATCGGGCTGGTCATACGTCTCGCCCGCATCTTCGAGTATCGGCTGGACTTCCTTCACGACATCCAGGCCGGCGACAGCTACCGTTTCGTGTACGAGCGGGAAGGTCGGCCGGACGGCACCGCGCGCGCACACACGGTGCTGGCGGCCGAGTTCGTAAACCGGGAGCGACCGTTCGTGGCGGTGAGGTTCGACCTCCAGGACCACGTGGACTACTTCGATCTGGACGGCAAATCGCTGCGCACCGCGTTCAAGCGCTACCCGCTGGATTACGTGCGCATCACGTCGAACTTCTCCTGGCGCCGCTACCACCCGGTCCTCGGGATCTACCGCGCCCACGTCGGCACCGACTTCGGCGCGGGCTCGGGCACGCCCGTGCTCGCCACGGGCAGCGGGGTGGTCGATTTCTCCGGCCGCAAGGGCGGATACGGCAACCTGGTCATTCTTCGCCACCCGGGCTCCTACACGACCCGCTACGCGCACCTGCGCGGTTTCGCCCGCGGCGTCCGGCGCGGCGTCCGGGTGGAGCAGGGCCAGGTCATCGGCTACGTCGGCGCGACGGGCACCGCGACCGCGGCCCACCTCCACTACGAGTTCCGCAAGAACGACCGACCAGTCAATCCGCGTACCGTGGATCTTCCTTCGGCCGCACCCGTGCCCACGGACGAATCGGCGCGTTTCGGAGACGTGGCGCGCGAGCGCGTGAGGCTCATGCCGCCGTCGGTGGAGACGCAGCCTCGACTGGTCGCGGTGGCCAAGCCGTGAGCGAAGCCGCGCGCCCTTGAGCGGCGCGGCCTGGATAGGCTTTATGATCGCCGGAGCGGCCGCCATGGCCGCCGCCGGCGTTCAGTACTGGCGTCGCGAGCCGGTAGCCCGGGCGCGTTTCGTCCTCGGCGCCTTGCGCGCCTCTGCCCTCCTGCTGCTCGTCCTATTGCTGTTCGATCCGAACCTGAGCGCCGGTGGGCCTGGTGGCGGACGCGCCGTGGTGCTGCTGGACGGTTCTCTCAGCATGCGCGGGGACGCGGGCGGACAGACCCGCTGGGAGGAAGCCGTGCGCAGGGCGACGGCCCCCGGGGCTCCCGTCATCAGATTCGGAGACGGGGCCGTCGTGCTGAACCCGGACTCCACCGCGGCCGCGTCGCCCGGCGCGACACGCAGCACCGTCGCCGCCGCGATCAGGACCGCCGCCGAGGCGGGCTTCACGCGTCTGGAGGTGATAACCGACGGTGAAATAGAGGACGCCCAGGAGGGCGCCGCCGCCGCGCTAGGGCTGGGCGTAGACCTCATCTGGACGCGCCTCCCGGGCGCGCGCGTGGCCAACGCCGCGCTCGTGGAGTTCGACGCCCCCCGTTGGGCGGGGCCGGGTGACACCGTGGAGGTGGCGGTCGCGGCCATGGTCGTGGGAGGCGCGGCCCCGGACAGCCTGCGCGTGGAGGTGCGCGCAGGGGACCGACTGCTCGCGGCGGCAAGACTGGACGTGCCCGCGCCGGGTCGCATGAGCCGCGCGAGGATGGGCGTCGTCGTGCCCGCGTCGCCGGGCGAGATGCTCAGGCTCGACGCGCGCGTCGTCCCCGGCGGCGAGCACGCCGACGACGACCGGCGCAGCGCCTACATGCGCGTGGCGGAAGAGGGCGGCGGCGTGGTGGTGGTATCCCTGGAGCCGAGCTGGGAGACACGCTTTTTGCTGCCCGCGCTGGAGGCCGCCACGGGCATGCCGGCGCGCGGCTTTCTGGCCGCCGGTCCCGCCGGGTTCGTGCGCACCGGCGAGCGCGCCGGACCGGTCGACGACGCCACCGTGACGCTGGCGGCCCGCTCGGCCGACGTGCTGGTGCTGGAGGGAGCGGGGCCCGGCGCGCCGGGCTGGGTTCACGAGCTGATCGCGCGGGGCCCGCCGCTGCTCATGGTGCCTTCGGTCGCCGGCGCGCCCGCGCGGCTGGCCGTGTCCGGACCCGCGCTCGCAGGCGCGGAGTGGTACCTGCCCGAGGCGCCGCCGCCGTCGCCGGTGGCGGCGTCGGTGGACGCGCTGCTGGTGGACTCGCTGCCTCCGCTGGAGAACCTGCGCCCCATCGCCCCGGGCGCGCCCCAGCACACGGCGGTGCTCAGCGCGAGCCGCGGGCGGCGCGGGCCGCAGGCTCCCGTCCTGGTGATCGGGGAGGGGCCCAGGGGCCGGTGGGCGGCGGCGCTCGCCGACGGCTTCTGGCGCTGGTCCCTACGCGGCGGTCGCGCCCGCGCGAGCTACCGCCAGGCGTGGTCCGCGGTCGCGGGCTGGCTGCTGGCCGGGGAGCCTACGCGCACGGACGAACCCATCCGGCCGCTGGAGCGCGTGGTCCCCCGGGGCGCCCCCCTGCGCTGGCTGGCGAGCGAGGCCGGCGACTCGCTCCGGGTGGTCTTCACCCCCGCCGGGGGCTCGGAGGCCGACGAGATCGAGCGGGTCGCCGACGTGGAGGCAGGGGTCGCCGTGATGGCGCCGTTGCCGCCTGGACACTACGGCTATGAGGCGAGCGCCGGCGACGCCGGCGCGGTGCGCGCGAACGGGGACCTGACCGTCGAGTCGTTCACCCGAGAATTCGTGCGCCCGGGGGCGCGCCTGGATGACGTGGCGGGGCGCGGCTCCGACGCCCTCAGCGCCGGCGCGGCGCCGCTGCACACCCGCGGCGCCCCGTACCTCCTGCTGGTGCTGCTGCTGGCCACCGAGTGGGTGCTCCGGCGCAGGGAAGGCCTGCGTTGAGCCGACTGTTCCGGGCCAAGGAGGAGCGGCGCACCCTGTGGCAACGCATCGTGGACGTGGCGCTCACGGACGTGGGCGTGCTGGTCAGGGGCATCGACCACGACGCGCTGGAGGATCTGGAGGCGCTGCTGATCGCGGCCGATTTCGGGCCGCCCGCCACGCTGCGATTGGTCGACCGCATGGAGGCGCTGCTGCGCGAGGGCCGCGTCCGCACCCAGGACGATCTGCGCGCGGCGGTGAGCGCGGAGATCATGGCCATACTGGGGCCGGTACCTCCGGAGCCGGAGCGCGGCAGTCCCCACGTCGTCCTGGTGGTGGGCGTGAATGGGGTCGGCAAGACGACGACCATCGGCAAGCTCGCCCACGCGTTGAGAGCGGAGGGCCGGAGCGTCCTCCTGGCGGCAGGGGATACGTTTCGCGCGGGGGCCATCGAGCAGATCGGCTTGTGGGCGTCCCGTTCCGGCGCCGATTTCGTCGGCGCCGAAGCGGGCGCGGATCCCGCGGCGGTCGCGTTCGATGCCGTGGACGCGGCGCTGGCGCGGGGAGCGGATACGGTGATCGTCGACACCGCCGGGCGACTGCACACGCAGGGCGACCTGATGGCCGAGTTGGCCAAGGTCGCGCGCGTGCTGGACAAGCGCTTGCCGGGCGCCCCGCACGAGGTTTTGATGGTGCTGGACGCGACCGTGGGCCAGAATGCCCTGGCGCAGGTTCGTACCTTCTCCGGTTCGGTCCCGCTCACCGGGCTGGTACTTACGAAGATGGATGGAAGCGCCCGCGGGGGGGCCGTCATCGCCCTGCGCGAGGAAACCGACGTGCCGATCCGCTGGGCCGGCACGGGGGAGCGCATGGGGGACCTGAGTCCGTTCGACCCCGAAGCGTTCGTCCGGCAGGTTCTGGGCGAAGGCACCTAGTGGACCGTAACGGATGATAGTTGAGCACCGAGAGGGGCGAGGCGCCCGATCCGGGGAGGCGGGAGGACGAGTAATAGCAGGGCTATTGCGAGGAGTCCCAACGACCCCGGGCGGGATGCATCGCCCCTCGAATGCCAAATACTCATCTGTTACAGTCCACTCGACCGCCACCCGCTGACGAGAAGGGCGTTGGAAAGCGCCAGTCCTCTCGATCGACCCGTCCAGTTCCTGAAGGGCGTGGGGCCGCGTCGGGCCGAGGCGCTGGACCGCCTCGGCATCCGTACGACCCGCGACCTCCTCCTGCACGGCCCGCGTCGCTACGAGGACGCCAGCACGGTGTCCCCCATCGCCGCGGTGGACGTGGGAGACGACGCCACCATCGTGGGAACGGTGGTCAGCAAGGGCGTGCTGCCGACCCGCCGCCGCCTGCGCATCTTCCAGGCGGTCCTGCGCGACGACAGCGGCATGATCGAGTGCTCGTGGCCAGGACAGCCCTTCCTGGACAGGACCATTCGACGCGGGGACACGCTGCTCGCCAGCGGGCCCGTGCGCTTCTATCACGGCCGCCAGATGCAGCCCCGCGAATTCGTCGTGCTGGCCAGGGAAGGCGAGGAGGCGGAAGGGGACGGGCGGGTACTGCCCATCTATCCGGGCACCGAAGGGCTGTCCCAGAGGCTTCTGCGGGGCATCATCGCCGCCGCGCTGGACGCCTTCGGCGCCGCGCTCACCGACGAGGAGCCGTTCAGCGCAGAGGATCTGAGTGCCGCGGACGTGCCCCCCCTGGGGCGCGCCGTGGAGGACCTGCACAGGCCCGCCACGCTCCGGGACGCCGAGCGCGCCAGGCGCAGGCTGGCCTGGGGGGAGGCCTTCTTTCTCCAGCTCCTTCACGCACGCGCCCACCACCGCGCGCGGGCCAGCCGTTCGGGGCGCGCGCACGGGCGCGTGGCGGGTGGATACGTCGACGCCCTCTACCGGGCGCTTCCGTTCGAGCTGACCGGCGCCCAGACGCGGGCGGTGCGCGAGATCTTCGCCGACCTCGCCTCGTCCCGGCGGATGCACCGACTGCTCCAGGGAGACGTCGGTTCCGGGAAGACGGTCGTCGCGCTCTTCGCGATGCTCGCGGTGGTGGACGCGGGCCGCCAGGCGGCGCTCATGGCCCCTACGGAACTGCTGGCGGAGCAGCACGCGCGCGCCCTGCTGGCCTTCTGCGGCGACCTCGGCGTCGCGCCGCAGCTGCTCACCGGCAGGATGGGCGCCGCGGCCCGGCGCACTGCGCTCGAGCGGATCGCGTCGGGCGAGGCGCGGCTGGTGGTCGGCACCCACGCTCTGTTCCAGGAGGCGGTGGCGTTCGCCGACCTGGGGCTGGCGATCACCGACGAGCAGCACCGCTTCGGCGTGCGCCAACGCCAGGCGCTCCAGGAGCTGGGCCAGGACACCGACGTGCTGGTCATGTCGGCGACGCCGATCCCGCGTTCGCTGGCCCTGACCTTCTATGGCGACCTGGACCTCACGGTCCTGGACGAGCTGCCGCCGGGGCGCACCCCCGTGCGCACCGTCCTGCGATCGTCGCGCTCGCGCAAGCAGGTCTACGAGTTCATCCGGGAGCAGATCGCGCAAGGCCGTCAGGCCTACATCGTCTACCCGCTCGTCGCCGAATCGGAGAAGGTGGATCTGGCCGCCGCCAGCGAGGAGTTCGAGCGGTTGGGGGAGCTGGAGTTCCCCGACCTCCGGGTCGACCTGATCCACGGCCGGCTGCCCGCGCTGGAAAAGGAAGCGGTCATGGGCCGTTTCGCGGCCGGCGAGACCGACGTGCTCGTCGCGACGACGGTGATAGAGGTCGGCATCGACGTCGCCAACGCCACCATCATGGTCGTGGAGCACGCGGAGCGCTTCGGTCTGTCGCAGCTCCACCAGTTGCGCGGCAGGGTGGGGCGGGGCGCGGAGGAGAGCTACTGCGTCCTGATCGCCGCCGCAGGAGCCGACGCGCGGGACCGGCTGCGCATCATGGCGCGCACCAACGACGGCTTCGAGATAGCGCGGGAGGATCTACGAATCCGCGGGATGGGCGACTTCTTCGGCGCCCGCCAGCACGGTGTTCCGGAGTTCCGACACCTGGATCCGGAGCGGGACATGGACCTGCTCACGCTGGCCCGGGACCGGGCGCGCGAGATCGTGGAACGGGACCCAGGTCTCGAGGAGCCGGCCCACGCCGGCTACGCGAGCGCGCTGCGCGCCCGCTACGCGGATCGAGAGAGGCTCTTCGACGTGGGTTGAGCGCGTCGACCTACCGCCCGAGGCCTCCGAACGGCAGCACGTAGACCAACTCGGCGCGCCCGTCGCGATGGTGTCGGAGCCCGAACCCCGAGTCCGGATCGTAAGGCACGTTGTCGGGCTCGGAGTCGCCGCCCAGATCCAGCAGGAAGAGCGCCAGCGACGTGGCGACGGCGACCTGGCTCAGGATCAGCGCCGTGCGCGCCCGACCGTCAGCGTCCAGAACCTCCTGGAAGCGAGACTCGAGGGCCGGGTCCGCGTACCCGCCGGACGTGGTGATCGCGCAGCGCGCGATCTCGACCTCGCAGACCGCCTCCAGGTCGTCGAAGAGCCGATCCGCGTCGTTGTGCGCCTGAAACCCGAGGATCCCCGCGGTGACGGCGGCCCCCAGCGCGCCCCACTTGGCGTAGGTGATGATGCGCGGACCACCATCGGGCTCGGGACCCGCTATTTGCGGGGAGGCGTCAGCGGGAACCAGGAGCGCAAGGCTCGTAACGGCGCACAGCGCCACACGCGATCGCATAGGCTACTCCAGCTTGGCCAACTTGCCATCCAATAGCGGCACGAAGATCGCACCATCCCAGACCGCCACGGGCGCCACGATCGACCCCGCGAGGTCGCGTCGCCAGGCCGTGGCACCGTCTCTCTGCACGAGCGCGAGCGTGCCGTCCAGCAACCCCACCAGCAGACCGTCGCGCACCAGCGTGAGCGATCCCCGCGCGGTGCCGCCGAGATCGGCGAGAACCTCGGCCCGCTCCTCGTTCGGCGGTACCCTCAATACTACACCCCCGGTGGTGAGCGCATAAACCGATCCGTCCGCCGCGACGATGGGCGTCGCCAGGATCTCGCCTCCCGTGCTGGCCTCCCAGGCCAGCTCTCGGAGCCGGAGATCGACCGCGACCAGGCTGCCGTTGTGCAGCGGCACGATGAGATCGTCGCCCGCCAGCGCGGGGGCCGCGGCGGCGCCCGCCGGCAGCGCGATCCTGTCCAGTACCCTGCCGTCCGCGCCGGCCACCACGTACAGCGTGTCGTGACCACCGATGGCCACCACGTCGTCGCCGAACGGCACCGGCGTGGCGGCCGCGCCGCCGGGCAATCGGGTGCGCCACTGGCGCGCGCCGGTCAGCGCGCTGAGGGCGATCAATGCGCCGCCGTCGGTGCCGACGTAGATGGTGTTCCCGACGAGCAGGGGGGGGAAGCGCGCGGGACCGACGTCTTCCTCCCAGTACTTGCCGCCCTTACCCAGCCGGCGCGCCGAGATCTCGCCACCCAGCGACTCCGTGGCGACCCACAGCGTGTCGTTGCGCCAGAGGAGCCCGCCGCTCACCGAGGCGTTCAAGCGCTGCTCCCAGAACCGCTCGCCGCTCTCGGCCGAGTAGGCCGCGATCAACCGGTTCGTGCCGGTCACGACCACGATCCCCTCGTGGACGAGCGGCTCCGCGCGCAGGCCGCGCCCCACGTCCACCTTCCAGGCAATTTCGGGGTCCAGGGGGACCGAGCGCTCCTCGGTGCCCGCCCTGCGGACGTCTCCCTGGAGCGTGCTCCAGTCGAAGGGACCCGGCGTGACTCCCACATCGCGGTTTCTGCGCGCGCAGCCGGTCGTAGCCGCGACGAGGCCCAGCAGGAGGAGACAGCTCGCGCGCTTCAAATTGACACTCCACGGGTCCCGGTCTAGGTTGCGCCGCCCTCCGCCAGGGCCGACTCCGGCCCGCTGGCGTGCTCCACAATGAGACGACGCGGCATGGCCATCGTCACGGACATCAACCAGCTCGGCGCCCACGCTGGCCAAGAGGTCGAGGTGCGGGGCTGGATCCAGACCACGCGCAGTCACGGCAAGGTCGCCTTCGCCGTCGTGCGCGACGGCACCGGCGTGTTGCAGTGCGTCATCGTGCGCGCCACGGTGGGCGATGAGGTCTGGGACGCCTTTCACACGATTACCCAGGAATCCAGCGTAGTGGTGCGCGGAGAAGTGCGCGAGGACGCGCGCGCCCCCGGTGGATACGAGCTCGGTCTCACGTCTTTGGATATCGTCCAGATAGCCGCCGAGTTCCCGATACAGCCCAAGGAGCACGGCGTCGAATTCCTGCTCGATCAGCGGCACTTGTGGCTCCGATCGAGCCAACAGCGAGCCGTCCTGCGGGTACGCGCCGAGGTCGAGCGCGCGATCCACGATTTCTTCGACGACCGAGGCTTCGTCCGCATCGACACGCCGATCCTCACCGGGGCGATCGGAGAAGGCGCTTCGACGCTCTTCGAGACCGACTATTTCGGGCAACAGGCCTTCCTCGCGCAGACGGGACAACTCTATGTCGAGGCCGCGGCCGCGGCGTTCGGCCGCGTGTACTGCTTCGGCCCCACCTTCCGGGCCGAGAAGTCCAAGACCCGTCGCCACCTGACCGAGTTCTGGATGGTGGAGCCGGAGGTCGCCTGGAACGACTCCGACGACAACATGCGGCTCCAGGAGGAGTTCGTATCCTACCTGGTCGAGCGGGCCCTGGAGAACGCTGCCGCCGAGCTCGCGCTGCTGGAGCGCGACACCGCTCCCCTGGAGCGGGTCCGGCCCCCGTTCCCCCGAATCAGTTACACCGAAGCGGTCGATGTACTGCGCGCCAAGGGCAGCGATGTCGAGTGGGGATCGGATCTGGGCGCCCCGGATGAAACGCTCCTCGCCGAGGATCATGACAGGCCCTTGTTCGTCTACGACTATCCGAAGGCCGCCAAGGCGTTCTACATGAAGGAGAATCCCGAGGATCCCCGTATGGTCCTGTGCGATGACCTGCTGGCGCCGGAGGGCTACGGCGAGATAATCGGAGGAAGTCAGCGCGAAGACGACGTCGACCGCCTGCTGGAGAGGATCCGCGAGGAGGGTCTGCCCGAAGAGTCCTACGAGTGGTACCTGGACCTTCGGCGCTACGGCACCTTCCCCCACTCCGGGTTCGGGCTGGGCATCGAGCGCACCGTGGCATGGATTTGCGGCCGACACCACATCCGCGAGTGCATTCCGTTCCCGCGCACGATCAACCGACTCGGCCCCTGATCGCCCTTAGCCGGAGCCCCGGGGCGGGGGCGTTTCTTCGAGCGCCTTGACGGCGTCCCAGTGGGCGTCGAGCTCGTCCGGCGACAGCTGGTCGGCGGACAACCCAGTCCGGCGCAGGCGCTCCTCCAGAGTCCTGTAGCGGCGAGCGAACTTGGCGTTGGCCGTGGCCAGCGCGTTGGCGCCATGGACGCCGGCCAGGCGCGCCAGATTGACGCACGCGAACAGCAGGTCCCCGACCTCCTCCTCCACGCGGGATGGCGACGCAGCGCCGTCCGCGCGCTCGTCCAGCGCCGCGCGCGTCTCCGCCAGTTCCTCCGCGACCTTCTCCAGCGGCCCAGCGACGTCTGGCCAGTCGAACCCCTGCGACGCGGCGCGTTCCTGGAGCCGGTGGGCGCGGATGAGCGGATCGAGGCCCCTCGCGATCCCGTCCAGCGCCGACGCCGCGGGGCCTCGCTCGGCGGCCTTGCGCGCCTCCCATGCCTCGGCCGACCCGGGCTCGGCGTGCTGGGCTTCAGGAGGCGCGGGGGCGCCGTCGGAAAGCGGGGCGTGGCCGCTCCAGTCCACGTGCGGATGACGCCGCACCATCTTGTTCTCGAGCAACGAGACAACGCGCTCGGCGTCGAAGCGCCCCTCCTCGGCGGCCACCACGATCTGGTAGCCCACGTTCAGGAGCAGATCGCCGAGTTCGGTCGCCAGCTCCTCGGCGTCGGCGCCGTCGCGGATCGCCTCGGCCACCTCGTGGGCTTCCTCGAGCAGGTGCGGCACCAGCGTCGTCGCCGTCTGCCGGGCGTCCCACGGGCAGTGCACGCGCAGGTAGCCAATGAGGGACAGGACGCGCCCCAGGTGGTCGGCGGGGGCGGGTCCCGCGGCGGAATCGTTCGGTTGCGGGCTCATATCCGGCCCGCTAGCCTAGGCGCGCCATGAGGGGGGTGTCAAACGCGCGCGCTCGCGCCTGGGTAGAGATCGATCTGGACGCGCTGCGCTCAAATTTTCTCCGGCTCCGCGAGAGATCCGGGCCCGCCCACGGCGTGGTCCCCGTGGTCAAGGCCGATGCCTACGGCCTTGGCGCCGACCGGGTCGTCCGCGAATTGGCGCCGCTGAAGCCCTGGGGCTTCGGGGTGGCGACGGCCGCGGAGGGTGCGGCCCTCAGGCGAGGCGGATTCGCGGGGCGCGTGCTCGCGGTCGTCCCGCTCGCTCCGGGGACCGAAGGGGTCGCCGTGGCGGCGCGCCTGATCCCCACGATTTCCGACCTCGCCGGCTTGGAACGGCTCATGGGCGTTGCGTCCGGCCTGGACGGCGCCCAGGTCGAGTTCCACGTGGACGTGGACACGGGCATGGGGCGGTCCGGATTTCCCGACGCCGACGCGGCGGCCTGGGCGCCGGAGTTGGCGGCGCGCATCGCCGAGGGGGTCCGCTGGACCGGCGTGTGCACGCACTTCCACAGCGCGGACGAAGCGGACGAGACGGCCACGCGCTCGCAATGGGCCCGACTGCAGCGTGCTCTGGGCGCCATCCGGGCGTCCGCGGGGCCGGATGCGGCGGCGGTGGGACCGGTGTCCGGGCCGCGCGGCATGGGGCCGTTCGGGCTGCTCGTGCACGCCGCGAACGGGCCGGCCACGGCGCGCTGGCCGGAGTTCGCCGGCGACCTCGTGCGCCCGGGCTTTCCGCTCTACGGAGGGTTCGCCGAGTCGCTGCGGGACGAGGCCGCCGAGGTGCCGCGTCCCGAGCCGGTGGTGGCCGTGCGCGCCAGGGTCGCCCTGGTTCGAGACGTGCCGGCGGGGTCCACGCTCGGGTATGGTTCCACGCACGCCGCGCCGCCCGGCGGCGCGCGCTGGGCCACCGTGACGATAGGCTACGGGGACGGCGTGCCCCGCGTCCTGGGCAACCAGGGCCGGATGTTGGTTCGCGGACGCTCGGCCCCGATCGTGGGGCGGATTTCCATGGACCTCACGGTGCTCGACGTGTCACGCGTGGACGGCGTGGCGGTGGGCGATGAGGTGACGTTCATAGGCCGCGACGGCGGCGCGGAGATTACGCTCGCCGTGGCGGCCGCGCGGGCCGGTATCGGATACGAACTGCTGACCCGACTCTCCGGGCGCCTTCCGCGCGTTGAGATCGGTTGAGGGGAGCACCTTGAGCGATCGGACACTGAGGGCAGCGGCGGACGAAGCGCGCGCGCAAGCGTACGCGCCGTATTCGGGGTTTCGGGTGGGCTGCGCCATCGAGACCGATGACGGACGGACGTTTACCGGGTGCAACGTGGAAAACGCCTCCTACGGGCTGACCGTGTGCGCCGAGCGCAACGCGGTGTGCGCGGCGGTGACCGCCGGGGCTCGGCGGGTCACGCGTGTGGTCGTCACCAGCGATCGGTCGGACCCCGTGGCGCTGTGCGGTGCGTGCAGGCAGGTGCTGGCCGAGTTCGCGGAAGGTGCGGTCGAGATAGTGTCGTTCGGGACCGACGGACGCGAGAGCCGCTGGACCATGGCGCAGTTGCTCCCAGACGCCTTTCGCTTCGGGCGCGGGGCGGACTGATTCGCCGGATCTTCCACTCTGGGGCCGGGTACTTCGCCGGGTCCCGCGAGCGGCGGACCCGGAGCCACGAATGGCCCCGTGACGCGCAGCATATTCCCACTATCAGCCGACGGAGTTGCCGGGCGGTGATGGCGTTTTCGCGCCGACGTGCGCACAAGGGTTTCGACCGGGCGACCGCGGCGAGCCGGGCAGCGTTGGTCTTGGCGTTCGCCGGCTCGGTCACCGCGTGTGGCGGCGACGACGTGACCGGAGTCGGCCGAGAGCTCGTCGCTGGCGGCGTCGTGCGGACGGTGGAGATCGTGCTCGACGCGGCCGACTTCCTGGCGGCGGATTCCACGCTGGGTGGCTTCACTTCTCCCTCGACGGCGGGCAACCGCCTCATAGCGCTGGACGTCGGCGCGGGCCTGGTGGCGCGCTCCGCCCACCAGTTCTCCGGGACTCCGTTCGCGATAGACGTCCAGACCGACTCGGCGACGATCGTCCAGGACACCCTGGCGACGTTCGTCGGAGCGCGCCTCGCCATCGTGCTGGACAGCCTCTCGGTTGCGCCTGGCGACAGCGCCCTGCTGGTGCTCGCGGCGCTCGGTGAGGAGTGGGATCCGCAGACGGCAACGTGGGAGAACGCGCTCGACAGCGCGTTCGCGAACACGCCGTGGACGGCGCCCGGCGGTGGCGCGGTCCAGGATCTGGATAGCTCCCTCTGGATAGCCGGGGGCGACACGATCGCCGGCGGCGACACCGTTTCGTTCTTCGTCGATTCCGCCACCGCGGCCGCGTGGACGGATACCGGCGATCCCGCGCGCGGTGCGCTGATACGCACCGACGCGGATGGCGCGCGCCTCGAGGTGGGCAGCGCGATCCTGTGGCTGATGGCGCGGCCCTCAGTCGGCCCCGACACCATCATCGAGGTGGCGATCAGCACGACGGGCCAGACCACGTTGATCGTCACGCCGCCACCCCCGCCGGACGTGCTGCTGGTGGGCGGGGCTCCGGGCAACAGGGCCTTCTTCCAATTCTCCCCCGGACTCGACACGATTCCGGTGCCGTGTCCCGAAGCGGGGGTCGAGTGCTCGTTGACCGTCGCCGACGCGGACCTCACCTTCGCCGGGCTGGAGGTGACGCCGGTGGCGGTGCCGGGGATACCGCCGATCCTGCGCACGGTGACCCTGTCCGGCCGCTCGGTGAACCCCGATCCGCAGTTCCCGCTCGTGCGCGCGCCGCTGGGCGCGTCGACCGGGTCCGTCGATGTGATGGCCGCTGCCATGGGCGGCGTCGCGGACTCCACCATCGTCGTCGACGCGACCAGGTTCCTGAGCACGCTGATCGAGGGGGAAGACGCGCCGGACCGGTTGGCGGTGGTCTCGCAGACCGAGGGATTGCGCTTCGGCACGGTGGCGATACGCGGTCTCGGGCCGACCCAGGAGCCGCGCCTCAGGCTCGTGCTGACGGTTGCCACTCCGCAGGAGATCCGCTGATGCGCTCCGCACGCCTGCTGGCGCTCTCGCTGCTGCTGTGGGCTCCGTCCGGGCTGGCCGCGCAGTCGTTGTTCACCACCGCGGGACTGGGTCTGCCCAATCAGCCGCTGGACGCGCGCGCGCGCCTTCTGGGAGGAGTCGGCGTTGGCCTGTTCGGCGCCAACGCCTCGCTCGTCAACCCCGCGGAGGCCGCCGCGTTCACCACGCGCGGGGTCAGCGCCACGTTCCAGCCCACGTCCAGGTCGCTGGAGCTCGAGGGCGGAGAGGGAGAGCTGGGCGGGACACGCTTTCCGCTGATCACCATCCTGTACCCGCTGACCGACCGGGTCGTCGTCCAGGCCGGTTTCGGCGCCTTTCTGGACCAGTCGTTCGGCGTGGAGGTGTCCGATTCCGTGGCCGTGGGCGGTGACAACGTGGGCGTGCGAGACGTGCTCGAGAGCTCGGGCGGACTTTCGCAAATGCGCGTGGGCGCTTCCGTCCAGTTGGCCCCCGACCTGGTCGTGGGCCTGGCCGCGGGAGCCTACACGGGCAGCCTGACGCGATCCGTCACGCGCACCTTCGCGGACTCGTTGAACCGCCTGCGGCCCTTCTCGGACGAGGCCCGGTGGTCCTACAGCGCGCCGCTGGTCTCGCTGGGCGCGCGTTGGGATCCGCTCAGCCGGCTGCGGGTGGGCGGCGCCCTGACGTTCGCGGGCGAGCTGGACGCGGACGGCGAGGACGGTACCCCCGACAGAGCGTTCGACATGCCCCTGCAGGTGGATATCGGGGCGAGCGGGATCCTGTCGGCCAACCTGCTCGTCTCCGGAGCGTTCCGGTACGCGGACTGGAGCGCCGCGGGCGAGGAGTTCGATGCGTCCGCCGACCCCACCCAGGCCGCCCCCGCTGCCGGGGACGAATGGCGCGCGGGGGCTGGACTCGAGTGGGGCGGTCTCGGAACCGGCACGCGCAGTTTTCCCGTGCGCGTGGGTTTCCGCGTGGGCAAGCTGCCTTTCCGCCCCGTGGTACGCTCCGAGGACGCGCTGCCTCAGGAGGCGGATCGGCCCACGGAATGGAGCGCCGGCGCTGGCCTCAGCTTCCGGCTCACCGGTCAGGATTCCGGCCCCGGGGCGCTCGTCGACGCGGGCGTGGAGCGGGGCCGAATCTCCGCCGATGGGGCGGGCGCGCTGCCTGATATCACCGAGTCGTACTGGCGTTTCACATTGTCGCTGGGCGTTTTCGGACGCTGAGGGATCCCACCATGGTCGAGCCCCACCCCCGAGCCGATTCTGTCGAGTGTCGACGGCGGGCGTACGTGGAGACGTACGGCTGCCAGATGAACATCAGCGACGGCGAGATCATGCGGGGCCTGCTCTCGGCCGACGGCTACGAACTGGTGGACCGTGTCGAGGACGCCGACGTCATCCTGGTCAACACGTGCGCCATTCGAGAGCACGCGGAACGCCGGGTGCTGGGCCGCGTCGGGCAGCTCTACCAGTTCAAGAAGCTCCGCCCCGAGGTCGTCCTGGGCGTCACCGGGTGCATGGCGCAGCGCATCGGGCCCGAGTTGCTCGAGCGCGCGCCGTACGTCGATCTGGTGCTCGGTCCCGACGCGTACCGCGGGCTGCCGGCTGCCATTCGCAAGGTGCGCCCTGACTGGCGCTTCGCGGCGGGCGGACCGCGAGACCCGGTCGAGGCGCCACCCGCGCGCGGTGAGGGAGCTGGGAACGGTGCGGCACATTCCCGCGCGCGCGCCGCGCTGCCGGTCCTGCCGGCCGGCGCGGCGCCGGCTGGCGGCTGGTCCGATCGGATGGGTACGCGCTTTCGGCCCGAGCTCGCGGCGGCGACCGGTTCCGCCGTGCGCGCCGGTCCCGGCGGAACGGAGCGCCTTGCGCTGCTCGATTTCGAGCCGCACGAGAACTACGAGGGGCTCGAGGTTCGCAGGAGCGAGTCGGCGTCCGCCTGGGTGCCCATCCAGCGGGGCTGCAACTACCGCTGTACCTACTGCATCGTGCCTTACGTGCGCGGACCGGAGAAGAACCGCCACCCCCGGCGCGTGCTGGACGAGGTACGCGGGCTCGCGGCCACGGGCGTGTCCGAGGTCACGCTACTCGGGCAGACGGTCAACTCGTACCGAAGCGGGGACTGGACCTTCCCCCGCCTGCTTTCGGCCGTGGCCAGGGTCGACGGCATCCGGCGGGTGCGGTTCACTTCGCCGCACCCCAACGACGTCACCGAGGCACTGGTCGAGGTCATGGCCATCGAGCCGGCGGTCTGCGAGCAGCTGCACCTGCCCCTTCAGGCGGGCCACGACCGCACCCTCAAGCGCATGCTTCGACGCTACACCGTCGCGGACTTCCTGGGCAAGGTCGCCCTGGTGCGCGCGGCCATCCCCGACATCGCCCTGTCGACCGACGTCATCGTGGCGTTCCCGGGGGAGACAGACGAGGAGTACCGGGCGACGCTCGACGTCATGCGCGAGGTGCGCTTCGACGACGCGTTCCTGTACCGCTACTCGCTCCGCGACGGCACTCCCGCGACGCGGCTCGACCCGGCGGAATTCGTGCCCGACGGGGTTGCCGCGGGCCGTCTCGAGGAGCTCATCGCGCTACAGCGCTCCATTCAGGCCGACATCGCGCGCTCGGAGTTGGGGCGGATCGAAGAGGTCCTGGTTGAACGGGAGGCGCGCAGCGCCGGCGACGTCCTGGGCCGCACCCGGCGGGCCAAGGTCGTGGCGTTCCCTGGGGACCTGTCGCTGGCCGGTCGGTTCGTGGCGGTGCGGCTCGAGTCGACCACCGGCGCCACCTTCCGCGGCGTTTCCGAGCAAGGGGCCATCGCCTCTTAGCCGTACGCGGGCCGCGGCCGGACCGCGCCCCCCACGGCATCCCTACGAGTGAGCGCGGCGGTATGGGCGGCCGGGGCGCGTGTCAGGCCGCTGGTCCGCGCAGGCGCGGCGTTCTGCGTCGGCATAGCCGCTGGCCTGGCGCTGACGCCCTACCCGCTTGCCGCCGCACCGATCTTCGTCCTGGTGGGCGTCGGCGTCGTGTCAGCCGCGGCGGTCGCCGCTCGGAAGCGCGCGGGCGGGGCCGCGACGGGCCGCCGCCTCTTGGTCGCGTTCCTGGTCGCGGGAGCGATCCACGGCCTGGCGGCCGGACGCGCCGCGGCGGACCACCCCCTCGCGCGCCTCCCGGACGGCGCGGCGCTGCGCGTGGCGGGCACGCTCGAGGCGCTGCCGGCTCGCGACGGATCCGCCTGGCTGGTCGCGGACAGCGCGCGGGCGGAGCGCGCGGGGGAGTGGCGCCCGCTGCGCGCACGGCTGCGACTGCGCCTTTCGCCGGGGACCCGGCTGTCGGCCGCGCTCATCGCCGCCGGGGAGTGGCGCTCCACGCGCGTGCCGACGCGGCTGCCCAGGCGCCCGGCCAGGGCGGGCTGGCTCCAGGTGCGCGAGGCGCGAGCGCTGGACGCGGGCGGCTCGATCGCGCCGCGCCTGCGCGCGGCGGCGCAGCGCCGCCTGCGAGCCTGGCTGGGGGACCGTTCCGGAGCCGCCGAAGCCATGCTGCTGGCCCGGCGGGAGGCGCTCGAGAAATCTACGCGGCAGCTCTTCGCCGCGGCCGGTCTGTCACACCTGCTGGCGATCTCCGGGCTGCACGTCGGCGTCGTGGCGGGCGCACTTCTGACGCTGGCGGGGGCGCTGCGGGTGCGGCGGCGGGTGGGCGTGGTGATCGCCGTGGCCGGTGTGGCGGGCTACGCCGCGCTGCTCGGCTTTCCGCACGCGGCCACGCGGGCGGCGACGCAGATCGCGCTGCTGCTGGGCGCGCGAGCGTTCCAGCGCCCCGCCGACCCGTACGCGCTGCTGGCGACCGCGGCGTTCGCGATCCTTACCTTCGACCCGCTCGCGCTGACGGAGCCCGGATTCCAGATGTCGTTCGCCGGCGTGGCGGGGCTGATCGCGTGGGGGCGGCCGCTTCAGCGCCGCCTCGATTTCCTGCGGTGGCGCCCCGCGCGGACCGCGGTCGCAGCGAGCGTGGCTGCCACCGCCGCTACCGCGCCGGTGGCAGCATGGACCTTCTCGCAGGCCGCGCCCATCGGACTCGCAGCCAACCTCGTCGCCATCCCGGTGGCGAGCCTCGCGGTCCCCACGCTGGCGGCCGCGCTGGGCGTGGGGTGGCTGTGGCCGGACGCGGGCGCGTTCCTGGCCGGCGCGGGCGGCTCGCTGCTGGC
>JBDLIA010000067.1 GCA_039715185.1 Gemmatimonadota bacterium | reverse complement strand
GGGGCAAGGCGGAACGACGCGCCGTAGCCGTCGCTACGGCAAGGAGTTCCAACGCCGCATCCGCGGGATGCAGCGCGAGCCGAATGCCTACGGGACTTCCGCAACGGTACACTAGGACCGCTGAGGCTCGGCCCGCCCTTGGTGCTCCCGGCGCGGAGTTCGGCGCCGCGTCAGTCCAGCCGCCCGGCGGCGAGGCGGTGCTCGGCCTCGGCCACGGCCTCGAACAACTCGTCGAACGATTCGACTATGAAGAGCACGTCCTGCAGCCGGTCGATCTCGAACGGCTGGTCCATGACGCCGTCCAGCGAGAAACGCCGGCGATCGCAGTCGGGCCCGAGCGCGTTCGCGGCGTCGGCGTGCGACGAGATGAGCCCGCTGCCGTAGACCTTCACCCGGCCCGCTTCGTGCACCAGCCCGAACTCGACCGTGAACCAGAACAGGCGCGCCATGCGCTCGGTCGCGGCGTCGGATCGCGCGCGCGCGGCCACCGCGCCGAAGCGCTGCAGGAACTCAGCGAAGACCGGATCGGCGTGCAGCGGCACGTGGCCGAACACGTCGTGGAAGATGTCGGGCTCCGGCAGGTAGTCGAGCTGGGCCCGCGGCCGCACCCCCACGGTGGTGGGGAAATGCCGCTCCGCAAGGCACACGAAGAAGTCGTGAGCCGGAATGAAGCCCCTCACGGGGACGGACCGCCAGCCGGTCCTGGGGCCCAGGCGGGCGTTCACGGAGGCCAGTTCGGGCACGCGTTCCGCGCTCAGGCCTATGGCCTCGGCCCCCTGCAGGAACACCCGGCTGCCGGTTTCCGCGAGCGCCGTCATGCGACGCTCGTACAGGATTGTCCAAACGTCGTGATCCTCGGCCGAGTACGCGTCGTAGTCCTGGCGCGCGAAGATCGTCGGGTCCGTGACCGGCGGCAGGCCGGCCGCGGTGGTGTCCGTCTCGGTGTCCGGCATCGGGTTCTCCTTTTCCCCACCTGCGACAAAAAAAGCGGCCCGTGGATTTCCACGGGCCGCTCGCGGCTCGGAGGACTGCGTCGCGATTACGCGCGCACGACTCCCGCTCCACGGCCCGCGCTGCGGGTCGCGTATCGATAGGCGTAGACGTAGGCTGCGTCGAAGCGTCGCGTGTCCATCATGGCTCTATCTGTAACCCGGCTGGTCGCGGTGTCAAGGACGTTGACGGATCGCACCCGGTCGGAGGTCACTCGTCCCCCCGCACCGGCCGGCGATCCTTCTTCCTGGCGGCGCGCTTCTTCTTCTCCGCGAGCCGGCGTTCGCGCGCCGCCCGCGACGGCCTGGTCGGCCGTCGCTTCCTGCGCTCCTGGAGCGCGCCCCCAACCAGCTCGCGCATGCGCTCCAGCGCCGCGTCGCGGTTGCGCAGCTGGCTTCGCGTGCGCGCCGAGACCACCCGCAACACGCCCTCGCCGTGGAGGCGGTTCCCGAGCTTCTCCAGCAGGCGCCCGCGCAGCTCCTCCGAGAGCGAAGGCGACTCCGCGATGTCCCACGACAGCTCCACCCGCGTGGCCGACGTGTTGACGTGTTGTCCGCCCGGGCCGCCGGATCGCGTGGCGCGAAACGCGAGCTCCGCCGGCGCCACGCGCACGCCGGGGCCGAGTTCGATGAGGTCGGGAGGGGAATCCATACCCGCAAGGTACAGGGTCCAGTCGACGCCGTCCCGGTTCGGGGGCCGATGCGGCCCCTTTCCGCACCGCGTCGAGGGCGGCAGCTTACGCGGCCATTTTCGCAATCCGGAACCCCGGAGCGCGGACCCCGGCAACGGCGAGCGGACATGACCTGGACCACGCGCGACGCGCTCGATCTGTACGGTGTCGACGGGTGGGGAGCCGGCTTCTTCGGCGTGAACGAGGCGGGCCGGGTAACGGTGCACCCCACGCGGGATCCGGCGGTCGCCGTCGACCTGTACGAGTTGGCCACGGATCTCGCCGGCCAGGGCGCCAGGCTCCCTCTCCTGCTCCGGTTCCCGGACATCCTCACGGAGCGCATCGCCTCTCTGACCGGCCGCTTCGCGGCTGCACGGGAGGAGTTCGGCTACGAGGGTGGATACACCCCCGTGTACCCGATCAAGGTCAACCAGCAGAGGCGCGTAGTACGCGAGATCGTCAGCGCCGGGGACCCGCACGGCGTGGGGCTGGAGGTCGGCAGCAAGCCGGAGCTCCTGGCCGTGCTCGCGCTCACCGAGCGCACCGATCACCTCATCGTCTGCAACGGCTACAAGGACGAGGAGTACATCCGCCTCGCGCTCATGGGCCAGCGCCTCGGCCATCGAGTGATCGTGGTGATCGAGAAGGTCGGGGAGGTGGAGACGCTGCTCCGGGTGGCGGAAGAGATGGGCGTGGAGCCGCGCACCGGCGTACGGGTCAAGCTCGCCTCCGAAGGGGCAGGCCGCTGGTCGTCATCGGCGGGAGAACGGAGCAAGTTCGGCCTGGGGGCGGCGGAGCTCATACAGGTCGTCGACCGCTTCCGCGACGCCGGGCGGGCGCACTGCCTGACCATGATCCATTTCCATATGGGCTCCCAGATTCCGGACATTCGCAGCATCAAGCGCGCGCTGGGTGAGATCGCCCGGTTCTACGTGGAGCTGTGCCGGTTGGGACTCGAGGTGCGCTACGTGGACGTCGGCGGCGGCCTGGGGGTGGACTACGACGGGTCGCGCTCCACGGCACCCGCGAGCGCCAACTACTCCCTGCAGGAGTACGCCAACGACGTCGTGTACACGCTCGCCGAAGCGTGTCGCGCGGCCGCCGTGCCCATGCCTCACATCATCTCGGAGTCCGGACGAGCGCTGACCGCGCACCACGCGCTTCTTCTGGTCGAGGTGATCGGCCAGGAGAGCTTCTCGGCGGAGTCCCCGGGTGCGCCCCCGGAGGACGCTCCGGCCCCCCTGTTCGACCTGGCGGAGGCCGGCGAGGAGATCGGCCGACGCGGCGTTCGCGAAGTCTACCACGACGTCATGTTCGCCAAGGAGGAGGTGCAGACGCTCTTCGACTCCGGGGTGCTGTCCCTGGAGCTGCGCGCGCTGGGTGAGCGACACTTCAACGCCGCGATCATCGCCCTCGCCGAGCGGGCGAAGCGCGACCCGGAGGAGTACGAGGACATCCTTCCCGACCTGGAGTCCATCCTCACCGACCGCTACTTCTGCAATTTCTCGCTGTTCCAGTCGCTGCCGGACTCCTGGGCGATCGATCAGCTCTTCCCCATCCTGCCGGTGCATCGCCTGGACGAGCAGCCCCGCCGCCGCGGGACGCTGCAGGACGTCACCTGTGACAGCGATGGCAGGATCGACAGGTTCGTGGGTCAGCCTGGCGGCGGCCTGCCGCTTCATTCCCTCCGGGCCGGTGAACCCTACGTGCTGGGCGTGTTCCTGGCCGGCGCGTACCAGGAGATCCTCGGCGACCTGCACAACCTGTTCGGCGATACCGACTCCGTGCACGTGCGGGTGGTTGGTGACGACTACGAGGTGGAGGACGTCGTGCGCGGCGACACCATGACCGACGTCCTGAAGTACGTGGGCTTCGACCCGGCGGACCTCGTCGCCACGTTCCGGCGCAAGGTCAAGAACGCGGCGCTCGAGAAGAACGACGCCAACGCCTTCATCGCGGACTACGTTGCGGGGCTGGCCGGCTACACCTATCTGATCGACAACCTGGCCTGAATGCGGACCCAACCGCCCACGGCTCGCCGCGCGTCCCACCGTATGGACTCGTCACCATTGATCCCGTGAAAACGCATGGCCGAATGAAGGTTGGCATGAACGAACGGCAAGGAGACTCCCGGTGATTCGAAACGTGCGAGGGGGCGCAGCGCTATGCGGCGCCCTCCTAGCGGCGGCCGCCGCGCTCGTCGCCACCGCCCCCGAGGCGGAGGCGCAGGACTTCCAGGTCCCGGTCGAGTACTACCGGCTGGACAACGGCCTGCGGGTGGTGCTGTCCCACGATGCCACGGCGCCGATCGCCACCGTGGCCGTCTACTACAACATCGGGTTCAGGATCGAGCCCCGGGATCGAACGGGGTTCGCCCACCTCTTCGAGCACATGATGTTCCAGGGGTCCGACAACCTCGGAAAGATGGAGTTCGTGCGCCTGGTCCAGTCCAACGGGGGCGTCCTCAACGGCTCCACGCGCTTCGACTTCACGAACTACTTCGAGATAGTCCCCGCGCACACGCTCGAGGTGATGCTGTGGGCCGAGGCCGACCGCATGCGCGGGCTGGCCATCACCGACGTGGAGCTGAAGAACCAGCAGGACGTGGTGAAGAACGAAGTGCGGGTGAACGTGCTGAATCAGCCCTACGGCGGGTTCCCGTGGCTCGACATGCCGCAGTACGCGAACGAGAACTGGTACAACTCGCACAACTTCTACGGGGAGCTGGAGGACCTGGACGCCGCCACCGTGGAGGATGTGACGGCGTTCTTCAGTCAGTACTACGCCCCCAACAACGCCGCGCTCGTCGTCGTGGGCGACTTCGACGATGCCCAGGCCAGAATCTGGATCGAGCAGTACTTCGGAGACATTCCGGGCACCCCGGCCGCCGAGACGCCGGACATATCGGAGCCCAGGCAGGAAGAGGCCAAGCGCTTCCAGAAGACCGACGACAAGGCGACCCGCCCCGCGCTCGCCATGTCCTGGCACGTCCCCGAGCGAAACACCGACGACTACCTGGCCATGGGGCTGCTGGCGCAAATCCTCACCGAGGGCCGCGACAGCCGTCTGTACCGCTCGCTCGTGCAGGAGAACGGCTTCACGGGCGGCGTCAACGGCGGCATCAACCTTCTGGGGAACCAGTTCAACATCAACGGGCCGACGCTCCTCACGGTGTCGCTGTTTCACGACGAGGAAACGGCGGCCGACGACATCCTGGCAGTCGTGGACGAGATCGTCACCGACCTGCAGGCCAACCCCGTGAGCGAGGAGGAGCTGGAGCGCGCCCGGGTGAAGATGCGCTCGTCGATCCTGAGCTCGGTGGAGGCCGCGTTCGGCTTCGGCAGGGCGGATCTGCTGGCCGCGTTCGCGTTGTTCGACGATGACCCGGCACGCATCAACGGACTGCTGTCCGCGTTCGACGACATCACCGCCGAGACCGTGCTCGCGACGGCCCGGGAGTACCTGCGACCTACCAACCGGACCGTTTTGGAAGTCGTCCCGGACCGGCCTGCCACGTGAGGAGTCAAGCCATGAAAATGATCGGATCGGCGCTCGCCGTCCTGGTGGTTGCGGCGCCTCTCGCGGCGCAGGTCGCGCCGCCCCAGCCGGGCACCCCGCGGGAGTTTCGCGTGCCGGCACCGACGGAGTTCACGCTGGACAACGGGCTCCGCGTGACGATGGTCCAGTACGGCGCGGTGCCGAAAGTCAACGTCCAGGTAGTGGTCAGGACCGGCAACATCGACGAAGCGCCCAACGAGGTCTGGCTCGCCGACCTTACCGGAGACCTCATGGAGGAGGGCACGGTTTCGATGGACGCGGGCGCGGTCGCCGAGGCGGCGGCCAGCATGGGTGGAGCCGTCTCGGTGGGCGTCGGCATGGACCAGTCATTCGTGACGGGCACGGCGCTATCGGAGTTCGGACCGGACATGGTGCGCCTGGTGGCCGACGTGATTCGTAGCCCCCGCTTCCCCGAGGACGAGCTCGAGCGCCTCAAGGGCGACCGCATCCGTAGCCTGTCCATCTCCAAGAGCCAGCCGCAATCGCAGGCACTGGAGCGCTTCCGGGCGGTGCTGTATCCGAACCACGCTTACGGCCGGATCTTCCCCACCGAGGACATGGTGAGGGGGTACGACGTGGACCAGGTGCGGGCATTCTACGGCGGCAACTACGGCGCGATGCGGTCGCGGCTGTTCGTCGTGGGGCGTTTCGACCCGGACGCGGTCGAGGAGGCAGTGCGGGAAGCGTTCGGCACGTGGGAGCGTGGCTCCGACGCCGCGCCCGCGGTGGCGCAGTCGAGCGGAACGCGCGCCGTATACTTCGTGGACAATCCGGGCGCGGTACAATCCACTCTCTACGTGGGCCTACCCGTGATCGACCCGTCGCACCCGGACTTCGTCGGACTTCAGGTGACGAATGCGCTGCTGGGAGGGTCGTTCGGCTCGCGCATCACGAGCAACATCCGTGAAGACAAGGGCTACACGTACAGCCCTTTCAGCACGCTGTCGTCACGCTGGCGCGACGCGTATTGGGCCGAGGTGGCGGACGTAACGACGGACGTCACGGGCGCCGCCTTGGGTGAGATCTTCCTCGAGATCGACAGGCTGCGCTCCGAGGCGCCGCCCGCCGACGAGCTGACCTCGATCCAGAACTACATGGCGGGCACCTTCGTGCTCCAGAACTCCAGCCGCGGCGGGATCATCAACCAGCTCAACTTCGTGGCGCTCCACGGGGTGGGCGAGGAATACCTGCGCGCGTACGTGGACCGGGTCTACGCGGTCACCCCTCAGGAGGTGCAGCGCATGGCGCAGGAGTACCTGGACCCGCAGGACATGGTGATCGTCGTGGTTGGCGATCGCACTCAGGTGCTCGATCAGGTCCGGGAGTTCGGCGACTTGATCGAGTAGGCGGCCCGACGGGACGCCGCGGTGAGGCCGCGGCGTCCCGGTTCGCGGGCGCGGGCTCCGCGAGACACCACCCGTCCAGCCCCGGTTGCGCTACCAGCCGAGCAGATAGGCGAAGATGAGGGGCGCGACGATAGTGGCGTCCGACTCGATCACGTGCTTGGGCGTGTCCACCCCCAGCTTTCCCCAGGTGATCTTCTCGTTCGGGACCGCCCCCGAGTAGCCGCCGTAGCTCGGCGTGGAATCGGAGATCTGGCAGAAGTAGCCCCACAGGGGGATGTCGTCGCGGCGCAGATCCTGGTGCAGCATCGGCACGACGCAGATGGGAAAGTCGCCCGCGATGCCGCCGCCGATCTGGAAGAAACCGAGCGAGGAGTCGCCCGCCACCTGCGAGTACCAGCGCGCCAACTCCATCATGTACTCGATGCCGTTGCGCACGGTGTGCACGTCGGCCAGATCGCCGGCGATATGGTGCGCCGCGTAGATGTTGCCGAGGGTCGAGTCCTCCCAGCCCGGCACGAAGACCGGCAGCGCGCGCTCCGCGGCGGCCACCATCCAGCTGTCCCGCGGGTCGATCTGGTAGTGCTCCTTCAGGGCGCCGGACCCGATGACCTCATACAGCGCCTCGTGCGGGAACAGCCGCTCGCCCGCCTCCTCGGCTCGAGTCCAGACCTCCAGGACCGCCCCCTCCAGGCGACGCATGGCCTCCTCTTCGGGGATGCAGGTATCGGTCACGCGGTTCAGACGTCGCTCGAGGAGCGCCTGCTCGTCGGCGGGGGTGAGGTCGCGGTAGTCGGGCAGGCGCTCGTAGTGCTCGTGCGCGACCAGGTTGAACAGGTCCTCCTCCAGATTCGCGCCGGTGCAGGAGATGCCGTGCACCAGGCCGCGGCGGATCATCTCCGCGAGCGAGCGACCCAGCTCGGCGGTGCTCATGGCCCCGGCCAGTGACACGAACATCTTGCCGCCCGAGTCCACGTGCCGCCGGTAGCCTTCCGCGGCGTCCACCAGCGCGGCGGCGTTGAAGTGGCGGAAGTGGTCGCTGAGAAACCTGCCAACGGCGCCCAGCGTGGCTTCGTGTCCGGTCATCGGCGGCGTCCTCGGGTCGTTCCGGCTGAGGGCCGCACAACGTAGGCGCGGGGTTGGTCGGCGGCTACCGTGGCGGGAGGGTGGCGGGCCGGCCATGTTGCGTCCCCGTGTGGCTGATTCTAGCGCTGATCGCGGCGGTCGGGATTGCGACCAGGGAGGTCCTGGTCAAGCGCGCCCGGCGCGCCGTGGACGAGTTTCGGGTGGTCTTCTGGGCCGCCGCCGGGGCTGCGCTGCTGCTGCTTCCGCTGGCGATCGTCGCGGGCGAGCCTCTCCAGGACGGTTTCTGGGGTGCTCTCGCGGTATCGGGCGGCATCAACGCGGTCGCGGCGCTGCTGATAGCGCGGGCGGTGCACGGCTCCGACCTGTCCCTCGTCTCCCCACTCAAGAGCCTCACGCCGGTGTTCATGCTGGTGACCGCCCCGCTCATCATCGGCGAGACGGCCTCCGCCGTGGGCATGGCCGGAGTCGTGGTGATCGTCGCCGGCGCCTACCTGCTGTCGGAGCCCGAAGGGGAAGGAATCCTGGCTCCGTACCGGGCCCTGGCGCGAGATACGGGCGCCCGGGAAATGCTCGTCGTCGCGGCCATCTTCAGCGTGTCCGCGGTGGTCGACAAGATCGGCGTGATTGCGTCGGGCCCGTTCGCCTGGGCGGCCGCCATCAACGTCTTCGTGGCGATCTCGGTCGCTCCCTGGGCGCTCGGCGCCTGGCGTCAGGGGCCGCAGCCCGCGCGCGGCGCGACAGCGGACCTAGCGGGAGCGGCGCTGGCGACCGCGGTCGCGCTCGCGGCTCAGATGGCGGCCATCACCCTGACCGCCGCCGCCTACGTGATCGCGGTGAAGCGGACCAGCGTGCTGTTCGCCGTGCTGGCCGGCGGCCTCCTCTTCGGAGAGCGGGCCACGCGCAGGCGGCTGGTCGCCGCGCTCATCATGCTGGCGGGCTTCGCTCTCGTCACGCTCGCCGGTTGAGAAGGGAGAGAAGCGAGATGCCGGGACGCGACCCGGGCGGTATCGTCGAACGTTTTCGCCTCGCCCGGCGCGACCAGCGCCTCGCCGTGCTGGAGGGGTTCCACCCGCTCAAGCACGCGCTCCGCTTCGGCGCCCACGTCGAGGAGGTCATCTGCTCCGACGCCGCCGCGCTGGCCGGCCTGGTGGGCCGCCTGGCCCCCGACACCGCGGACGCCATCGAGCGGCTCGCGCCCGAGCCGGTCTCCGGCGAGCTGTTCGCGGCGGCGGCCCCGCGGCCGCCGTCCCCGGTTCTCGCCATCGCGCGGCGGCCCGACCCTCCCCTGCCCTACGCCCCGGACGCGCCACTCGTCGTGCTCGATCGGCCCACCCATCACGGCAACGTCGGCGCGGTGGTGCGCGTCGCGGCGGCCGCGGGCGCGGGCGGGGTCTTCGTGCTCGAAGGAGTCGATCCGTGGCACCCGGCGGCGCTGCGGGGGGGCGCCGGCCTGCAGTTCGCGCTCGCCGCGGAGTCCGGGGACGCGGTCCGGCTGGGAGGCCTGTGCGAGGGACGCGCGCGCGTCGCGGTGATCCCGGGGGCGCCCCCCGCCGCCGAGCCGCTGCCCCCAGGCGCGGCGCTCCTGTTCGGCGCCGAACGGGCGGGGCTGGGTCCCGAGCTGGAGCGAAGCGCGCGCCGCGTGGTGGGCATCCCCATGCGGCCGGGGGTGTCCAGCCTGAACCTGGCGACCGCCGTCGCGGTGGTTCTGTACGGAGAGATCAGCCCCCGGTTCGTTCGATGATCAGCTCGCGCTCGGCGTGGGCGTCGGCGCGCCCGGGCGCGCCGGCACTCACGCGCAGCAGGTAGGTCCCGGACGGGACCTCGGCCGGGATCTCGACCCGCATGGCGCGGAAGTAGGCCCCGTCGGTCGGCCGCGCGGCGTCGACCCACTCGATCCGCACCGGGGGATCACCCCCGCCGAATCCAAGCCAGCGCCCCAGCCGGCCGAAAAAACCCTCGCCGGGCTTTCTCAGCGACAGGTCGAAGGTGATGGCCTCGCCGTCCTCGTCCAGGCCGTACACCTCCCAGGCCACCGCCACCGCCTGCCCGGGCGCCACCCGCGGGCGGGCCAGCATGAGCGCCAGCGCCCGGTCCAGAGAGGTCGCGTCGGCGCTCGGCGTGAATGCGACCAGGTCGGAGACGTCGGTTACGCCCGCGGGCAGGCTGTCGCGCCTCACGCCATAGCGGGCGCGCGCGGCCTGGCCGCCGGCCGCCACGACCTCCACAGACGCCACGTACGCGCCCGCGGGCACGCGCGCCGACTCGACGACGCGCCTGACGACGCGCCCGGCGCCTTCGGCCGCCGGCCTCTCTCCGGGCGCGGCCAACCGATCGGAGCGCACCTGGCGCGCCGTCTCCGGGCCGGGTGGCCAGGGTTGCAGAGCCAGGCCGACGAAGCCGCGCCCGTCGCCCTCCGACGGCTCCCCGCGAAGCGCACCGCCGAGTCGGGCCGCGGCCGTCGTCGGCGTCTCGATCGCCGCGACCACGAGCAGCGAATCGCCACGCCGGAAGGTCGCCAACTGATGGACCGCCGCCGGAACGCTGTCCGCGTACGCGGGCGAGTATCCTTCCCGGCGCGGGCGCTGCTCGGGATGCCACGGACCATCCGCGGCCGGGATGGGGCCGGCGATCAGCTCCCCGGGCGGGATGAAGGCGATGCCGTCGTCCTGCTGGTGGCCGATCACCGCCGTGCCCGAGGTCGCCATGGCGCCCGAACTTCTGCGCGTGCGCTGCCACGCCACCTCCCAGCCGAAGCGCACGTGAAGTTCACGCAGGTCGTCGCCCCAGGGGATCCCGAACGCGTTGCGGGCGTCCTCGTGGATCCTCACCATGACGCGGCGCGCGTGGTGCTCGCTGCGCCGGTCGTTTCCCTCCGCCAGCCAGAACGGATCGGCCAGGAGCCACAGCCGCTCGAGGAAGGCGGCGGAGTCAGCCGCCTCGTGCAGGAGGCGGGTCGCCTCCCGGTCGAGGATGTCGCGCATGTCCCGATCCACCGCCCCGAGCCATGCCGCGCCACGGACGGCCGACTCGAACGCGGCTTCGGCGTCGGCGAAGCGCCCCGCCACGTGCAGCACGAGCCCGAGCAGCGCGTCGCACCAGCCGCCGTCGTGGCTGTCGGGGTCGCACGACCGCGCGAGCCGCTCCGCCGCCTCCAGGTGCTCCGCGCGCGCGGCAACCGCGCCGGTCGCCCCGGCCACCTGCGCGCCCTCGACGCGGTAACGGACCCGCTGACCGAGGATCCACCCGTCCCCCGGACTGCGCGCCGATAGTCCCGCCAGCTCCGTCAGGAGACCCAGCCGCGCGCGGCCCACGTCGGCCGGCTCCGGCGGCGGATCCCGGTCGCCGCTTTCGGGCCGCCAGCAGAATCGGCCCACGATCTCCCCGCACGCGCCACCGCCTCCTCCGACCGTCCACGGCATGTGCACCCGCCTGACCCGTTCGAAGCGGGCCTGGGCGGCGCGCGCGGCTGCCAACGCTGCGGGATCCGGAGAGGTCTCTCGGACCGGGTCCTGAGCGCCCAGAGGCGCAGCGCCGGCCATCACCAGGGCGGCGAGCGCGCAGATCAGCGGGGCGGCCGGGCCGGTGACCCCGAGCCCGCGCTGGCCCGTCGGCGCGGCAGCCCGCCCTCGTGCGCCGCTCATGCGTCCCCGGAAAGCCCCCGGAGGAAGGCGGGCACTTCGGCGATCGTGTCCAGGCGCGTAAAGGGCACGCCGTCCAGCGCCTCGTCCGTCACTTCCTCGTGGACCCAGGTGGTGTGGTAGGGTATGTGCACCGCCACCGCTCCCATCTCCGCCACCGGCAGGATGTCGGAGCGCACCGAATTGCCGACCATGACGAAGCTCGCGGGGTCCCCGCCGTGGGTGTTCAGGACACGCTCGTAGGTGTCGCGATCCTTGCGCGACACGACCTCCACGTAGTCGAAGTAGTCCCCCAGGCCGCTGCGCGCGACCTTGGTTTCCTGGTCCATGAGGTCACCCTTGGTGATGACCATCAGGCGATAGCGGCTCGCGAGCCGCGGAATGACTTCGGCTACGCCGTCGAGCAGCTCCACGGGGGCCCGCAGCATCTCCTGACCCAGCGCCAGGATGCTCCGGACTTCCGTCCCGGATACCGCTCCCTGCGTGAGGTCCAGCGCGGTCTCGACCATCGACAGCGTGAACGCCTTCACGCCGTAGCCGTAGTGGCTGAGGTTGCGGATCTCGGTCTCGTAGAGGCGCTGCTCTATCACCTCCTCGTCGCAGTAGCGCAGCAGCAGCTCACGAAATCGCTCCTGCGTGTCGGTGAACATGCGCTCGTTGTGCCACAGGGTGTCGTCCGCGTCGAAGGCGACGAGCATGGAGTCGGCAGTGGTTCGAGCAGTCATCGCCCTCCTCGGGAGGCCATCTCCTTCACGGTGTCAACACGGCCGGCCTCCCGCAATGGCTCCTCGGGCCGCTTCCCGCAGGCGCCTCCTCGGCGGCCGCCGGCAATGGCCCGCCCACCCCGCCGGCGGTAAACTATCGGGCCGACTCGACACGAACCCTCACGAGTACTGCCATGACCAGCAGTCCGATCTGGCCGTTCGCCTCCAACCGCCGCTGGGCCGCCTCCTCGGTGCTGCTCGCGTGCCTCGCGTTCGCCGGTTGCGGCCCCTGGGCCTCCGCCGCGGCGCCTACCCCCGATGGTGCGCAGGCCAAGCCGTCCGGCGACACCGACGAAGCCGACGCGCTGGAGCCCATCGCCTCGGTCTTGCCGGACGACGCCGAGGCGGACAGCGGACTGTTCGTCGTGCACCGCTCGGACGACAAGCTGTACTTCCAGATCCCCGACTCGATCCTGAACCGCGACGTGCTGCTCATCTCCCGGATCGCGCGCGTTCCGGCGGACATGGGGGGCTTCATTCCGGCGGGCTTCAAGGCCGGTGAGCAGGTGCTGCGCTGGGAGCGGAGACGGGATCAGATCCTGCTCCGCAAGATCAGCTACCGGCGCGTCGCGGCCGATTCCCTGCCCATAGCGATTTCGGTCATCAACAACAACTTCGCACCCATCGTGGAGGCGTTCGACATCGAGGCCGGCGGGCCGGACGACGACGCCGTGCTGGTGGACGTGACCGAGTTCTTCGAGGGGGACGTGCCCGCGATCAGCGGCCTGACGCGCGCGCGGCGCCAGCAGTTCGGCGTGAGACGCCTGGACGACGACCGCAGCTTCATCAACTACGCGCGCTCCTTCCCTCTCAACGTCGACGTACGGCATACGCTCACGTACGAGGCTACGGAGCCGCCCTCGGACGCCAACGCGGGCACCATTTCCATGGAGATGCATCAGTCCATGGTGCTGCTGCCCGAGGAGCCCCTGCGGCCGCGACTCGCCGATCCACGCGTGGGTTGGTTTACGGTCGAGCAGGTCGACTTCGGGCTGCCCACGCAGAAGGCGGGCACGCGCAGCTACATTCGGCGTTGGCGCCTGGAGCCCACGGACCCAGCCGCCTACGCGGCCGGCGAAGTGGTCGACCCGGCGCGGCCCATCGTCTACTACCTGGACCCGGCCACGCCCGCCGAGTGGCGCCCGTGCGTGCGCCAGGGCATCGAGGATTGGCAGCCCGCCTTCGAGACGGCGGGCTTCAGCAACGCCATCCTGGCCCGCGACCCTCCCAGCACCGAAGAGGATCCGGAGTGGTCGGGTGAGGACATCCGCTACTCGGTCGTCCGCTGGGCGGCCAGTACCACGCGCAACGCCCAGGGCCCGAGCGTTTCCGACCCCCGCACCGGCGAGATCCTGGAGAGCGACATCGTCTGGTATCACAACCACATGCGATCGTACCGGAACCGCCTGATGCTCGAGACCGGCGCGGCCAACCCGCTGGCGCGTTCGCTGCCGATCGACGGCGGTCTCATGTGCGAGGCCATGCGCCAGGTGATCGCCCACGAGGTGGGACACGCGCTCGGCTTGCCGCACAACATGATCGCGAGCTCCGCCTATCCGGTGGACTCGCTGCGCGTCGCTGATTTCGCGCGCCGCATGGGCGTGGCGCCTACGATCATGGACTACGCCCGCCAGAACTACATCGCGCAGCCGGAGGACGGGCTCGCGGGGGCCGACTTCATCCGCCAGATAGGGCCCTACGACCACTACGCGATCAACTGGGGCTATCGCGTCCTGGCCAGCGTCGAGTCGCCGGAAGAAGAGAAGCCAACCCTCGACCGCTGGATTCTCGAGCGGGCGCACGACCCGATGTATCGCTACTCGCCGCAGCGCGTCGGCCTGCTGGTCGACCCCCACGCGCAGACGGAGGACCTGGGCGACGACCCGGTGCGCGCGAGCGGCTACGGCATCGCCAACCTGCGGCGCGTGGCCCCGAACCTCGTGACCTGGACGGCCACCGCCGGCGAGGACTACACGGACCTGCAGGAGCTCTACGGGGAGCTCCTCGGGCAGTGGAACCGGTACGTGAGCCACGTGCTGGCGCTGGTGGGCGGCGTCTACGAAACGCTCAAGGCGAGCGACCAGACCGGGCCCGTGTACGACCCGGTGCCGCGCGACCGTCAACGGGAGGCGGTGGCGTTCCTCGGCGAACAGGTGTTCGACGCCCCCACCTGGCTGAACGACCCCCAGATCCTGAACCGCATCGAGCACGCGGGCGGCGTGCAGCGCCTGTCGGCCATGCAGGTGCGCTTGCTGGGGGCCGTGCTGGACGCCCAGCGGCTGCAGCGGCTCGTGGAGATCGAGGCGCTCGGCAACTCGGACGTCTACCGGCTGGCCGACCTCCTGGACGACGTGTCCAACGAGGTGTGGCGCGGCGCGGCCGCCGGCCGCGGCCAGGACGTCTACCGACGCCAGCTTCAGCGCGGCCACCTCGAGCGGCTGGAAGCGCTCATGACCGAGGAGGCCACGCTGCCGCCCAGCTCGCCCTTCTTCTGGCGCACGCCCGTGGACGTCAGCCTGTCCGAGGTGCGGCCGCTCGTGCGCGCGCAACTGGTGCGGCTCCGTGCCGACGCCCGGCGCGGCGCGTCCGCCGCCGGCGACGCGGTGACGCGTGCGCACCTGCGGGACGTGGTCGAGCGCGTCGACGGCATCCTCGAACGAGTGCGCAACGGCGAATGACGTGACCGCTCCGGAATCCCCCGCACCGGACTTCCTGCACGACGCGATCATGGACGCCGTCGTGTTCGCGGCCGAGCTCTTCCTCGGCGGCGGGGACTGGCACGCCAACCTGGACCTCGTGCTGGCCCGGCTCGGCGAGGCCGCCGGCGTGAGCCGCGCCTACATCCACGAGCGCTCCGTCACCCCGGCCGGCAACACGGTCACCCGGCGCGCCGAGTGGGTGGGCACGGGAGTAGAGCCACAGATCGACAATCCCGCTCTGCGCGACCTCTCGCTGGCCGCGTCCGGACTCCCCGCGTGGGAAGAAGGGCTCGACGCTGGCCGGATCATGCAGGCCAACGTGGACGGCGTCCCGCGCGAAGCGCGGCGGTTGATGGCGCCGCAGTCCATCGAGTCGATCGTCAACGTGCCCATCCACGTGGACGGCGAATGGTGGGGGTTCATAGGCTTCGACGAATGCAGGTCGGAGCGCGTGTGGACCATGTCCGAGCTGAGCGCGCTGCGGGCGGCGGGTGAGCTGCTGGGCGCGGCGATCGGCCGCAGGCGACTGGAAGCGAGTATCGAGGAACAGCGTCGCCAGGCACGCCTGCAGGCCGACGTGGGCGCCCTGGTGACGGCGGGAGGACTCGGGGACGGGGCGTTCGCCGAGCGCTGCGTGCGACTGCTCGTGGACCGCCTCGAGGTGGAATACGCGGGTCTGTGGGAGGCCGATCGTGGCGGAGAGCACCGCCTGCTCGCCGGCCGCGGACGCGCCGAAGAGCCGCTGGCGCCGGAGGCGATCGACGCCGCCGCGGTGACCCGCGCCCACCCGGATGATCCCGTGACGGCCTCGTCGTGGGCCAGCGAGCGCGGCCTCTCGCACGCCGCCGCGTTCCCGTTGCTGGTGGGCGAGGAAAGGGTGGGCGCGGTGGCCATTCTGGACGCGCGGCCCATCACCGACATCGCCCGGGAGGCGCTCTGGTCGGTATCGGACGAGATCGCCCTGGCCCTCAAGCAGGGCGCGTCCATCCGGCAGCTGCGCGGCCAGGAGGAGCGCATCCGTGCGCTGGTCGCGACGGCTCCGGACGGCATCCTGGTGGTGGACGAGGGCTGCCGGGTGGTCAGCGTCAACGCCGCGCTCGAGGCCATGCTCGGCGCGACCGCGGCGGAGCTCGCCGGGCGAGAAATCGGCGCGCTCCTTCCTGAGCGGTCGCGCGGCGAATTCCTCGACGGGCTGCGCGGATACATGGAGACCGGCCGGCGCGACCCCGACTGGACGAGCCGGGACTGGAGCTGGGCCACGGCGGACGGGCGCGAGATCCCCGTCGAAGTCTCCTTCGGCGAATATCAGGACGGCGGCCGCCGCTTCTTCACGGGCTTCGTGCGCGACGTGACGGACAGGAGGCGGGCCGAGGAGAACGCGCGCACGCTTATCCGCGAGCAGGCCGCCCGCAGCGAAGCCGAGGCGGCGCACCGCCGCTCCGAGTTCCTGTCCGAAGCGAGCCGCGCGCTGGCGACCTCCTTCGACTACACGACGACGCTGGCTTCCCTGGTGCAGCTGGCGGTCCCCGAGATCGCCGACTACGGCTGGGTCGACGTGCTCCAGGACGGCGACACGCTGCGCCGGGTCGGCGTGGCGCACGTGGACCCTCAGCTCGAGCCGGTGATCCTGTCGCTGCTCCGGCAAGCGCAGGACTACCAGGAGGACAGCCCCCCGCTCGCCCGCGTCTTCGACGAAGGCACCGCGGTCAGCATGCCCGACGTGGACCTGGAGGAACTGCTCGAGGCCGCGCCGGACGAGGACTACCGTACTGCGTTGCGAAAGCTGGACCCGGTGTCGTGCCTGGCGGTGCCCGTGCGAGTGCGCGACCGGACGGTCGCCGCGATCGTGCTCAGCTACTCGTTCTCGGGGCGGCGCTACGACCGCGAGGACCTCGCGCTGGCGCGGGACCTGGCCGCGCGCGCGGCGCTGGCCGTCGAAAACGCCGAACTCTACATGCAGGCCCTCGAGGCCAAACGCGGCCGAGACGCCGTCCTGGGCGTCGTGGCTCACGACCTGCGCAATCCGCTCAACACCATCGGCATGGCGGGTCAGGCTCTCGAGGAGACGTCGGACCACATGTTTCAGCGCTACGGCGGGGCGATCCGCCGGTCGGTATCGCTCATGAATCGGCTGATCGGGGATCTCCTCGAAGCGAGAGAGTTGGATGGCGGGGCGCTCCGCCTGCAGCTCCGGCGCGAAGACCCTTGGCACATCGCCGAAGAGGCGATCGCCACGCTGCAGCCGATCGTGGCAGCGAAGGAACTGACCCTTTCGGTGAAGCACGCCGGCGAGCCCTGCGGGGTCGACGTGGACCACGTCCGCATCCTTCAGGTCATCTCCAACCTGGTCGGCAACGCGGTGAAGTTCACCCCCGCCGGGGGGGCGATAGAAATCCAGTGCGAGGCGGAACCGGAGCTGGTCCGTTTTTCAGTGCGAGACACCGGACCGGGCATCCCCGCGGAGCAGCTTCCGCACGTATTCGGGCGCTTCTGGAAGGCCGACGCGGAGGATCGCCGTGGCATCGGCCTGGGCCTGGCGATCGCGGAGGGCATCGTGCACGCCCACCACGGGCGCATCTGGGTGGAGAGCGAGCCGGGGTGCGGCGCCACGTTCTACTTCACCCTGCCCAAGCCGCCGCCGGAGGCGGCTCCGCCCACGACCCGCGTCGTCGTGCCCATTTCCTGAAGGACCCGATCGAATCCCGGAGTTGCCTGCCTTGATTCGCCTCAGCTTGCTCGGCGGCGCCGCCCTGGTCGGCCCCGACGGACCGGTGCGCGGGCGCGCCGCGCAACGCCGCCGCCTGGCGTTCCTGGCGATCCTCGCGGCGCGGAGGGGTGAGGGCGTCAGCCGCGACCGCGTGGTAGGCATGCTGTGGCCCGACCACGACGAGGACCGCGCCAGGCGGCTGTTGTCCGAAGCCCTGTACGTGGTCCGCAAGGAGCTGGGCGAGGCGGTCGTGGAGACCCCGGGCGACGACCTGCGGCTGAACCCCGACGAACTCCCCTCGGACCTGGGCGCCTTCCTCTCGGCGTTGGACGCGGGCGATCGAGAGGCGGCCGTGGGCGCCTACGGGGGTCCGTTCCTGGACGGCTTCTTCATCGACGACGCGCCCGAGTTCGAGAAGTGGGTGGACGGCGAGCGGGATGCGCTGGCTCGAGCGTATGGCAAGGCGCTTCGTGAGCTGGCGGAGCAGGCCGCCGGGGCCGGCGACGTCCAGGCGGCGGCGCGGTGGTGGCGCCGGTTGGCGGCGCACGATCGCTACGACGCGAGCATCGCGCTGGGCCTCATGCGCGCGCTCGAGGCCGCGGGCAACCGGGCCGAGGCGATTCGCCACGCGCAGGTGCACGCGGCGCTCCTGCGCGAGGACCTCGAGGCGGAGCCCGACCCCGAGGTCGAGGCGTACGGCCTGAGGCTCAGGGACGAGCCGCAGGCGGTGGGGCTGGCCCCGGACGCCGAACACGTCCCGGATCCAGCCACCGGCGCGCACGCGCCGGGAGAAGCTACCCCCGAGCCGGCCGGTACGCCCTCCGCGCCCACAGTCCCCGAGCCCTCCGCGGCGCCGCGACCGTCGCGCCGACCGCTCCTCGCGC